>NZ_JAAHIE010000372.1:0-7495 GCF_010671945.1 Moorena sp. SIO4E2 | reverse complement strand
ATAGATCATCAAGTGAAGCTACGAGGCTTTCGCATTGAGTTGGGTGAGATTGAATCTGTTTTAGGTCAACATCCCCAAGTGCAAGAAGGGGTGGTGGTTGTACGGGAAGATAGCCCAGGAAATCCCCAGTTGGTTGCCTATGTCACCCATCCCCAAGGCACAACCGTGACCCCCGCCAAAATACGGCAATTCCTCAAAGAAAAACTGCCGGATTACATGGTTCCCAGTGTTTTTGTGACCCTGGAATCTTTACCCGTGAGTGCCAACGGCAAGCTAGACCGTCGTGCTTTACCTGTACCAAGCCTAAGTCTTGAGGATAACGGGGGGAAAATCCCGCCTCGTACTGCTTTAGAGTTAGAGTTGGTGCAACTTTGGGAATCCCTGTTTAATGTGGCTCCTATTGGACTTCAAGATAACTTTTTTGACCTTGGGGGGCATTCACTCCTATCGGTTAGTTTGATCAGTCGTATTGAGCAACAGTTTGGTCAAAAACTACCGGTATCGGTCCTCTTTGAGGAGGGGACAGTGGAACATCTAGCCACGCTTTTGAGTAAAGAAGGGAATTCGTCCCAATGGTCAAGATCCACGGTAGTGCCTTTACAGCCCAAAGGAGTCCAGCCTCCCTTTTTCTGCGTTCATCCAGGGGCTGGAACTGTGGTTTGGTATCGAGAATTAGCCCGCTATCTTGCCCCAGAGTTCCCCTTTTATGCTCTAGAGTCCTTGGGATTGGATGGGGATCAAAAACCCTACGATCGAGTTGAAGACATGGCAGCCCATTACATTCAAGGGATGCAGACCGTTCAGCCCCAAGGACCTTATCAGATTGGAGGGTGGTGTTTTGGTGCAGTAGTTGCCTTTGAGATGGCACAACAACTCCAAAGTCAGGGACATGAGGTGTGTAAACTCATCCTGATTGATATGAACATTGCTGACCCCATCGATCGAGAAGAGGCTCACACCATGGATGATGATGTTATCTTCTTGGTTCGCTTATTTAAAAGACATCTCCCTGATTTACCAGAGACCCTGAAAACCTTGGACAATCTGACTCAGGAAGAGCAACTGTGCCATTTAATTGAACAGGTAAAAACAGCCCAAAAAATTCCCCCTGATTTTGGTGTAGTACAGGTTAAACGGTTACTGGAAGTGTTCAGAGGGCATCTTAAAGGTTTAATGTCTTACACCCCTAAGCCTTACAATGGCACAGGGATTCTTTTCCAGGCAACCGAAGGAGAAGCAGCCAACGCCCAAGATGCTAGTCTAGGCTGGGCAGACTTAGTCACTGGAGGCACCGAACTCCACTGGCTTCCTGGGAATCATACCACTATGTTTCAAGACCCTAATGTTGAAGTGCTTGCCCAAACACTACGAACGACATTATCAAATTGAATCACCCCATTGCAAAACAGGTGGGGATTGCAAGAGAACTTGTGATTTAAACCGATGAGTATTTCTGTAGATAACAATATTTCTGAGACCGGAAATTCTGAATCTTTCGATGGTTTACAATTTCCCACTGAGATCCATTTTATTTCTGGGCTGCCGAGATCTGGCTCAACCTTACTCTCAGCTATCCTTCGACAAAATCCTCGGCTTCATGCCACCATGAGTACCCCAGTGTTTGGTCTGATTCAACGGTTATTAGAAGGCATGAGTCGAAATGAACTGGCCAGTTTCATTTCACAACAACAAAAAAAAGACCTGTTACTGGGAGTCTTTGCTGCTTATTATCAACCTCAAATTCAGCAAGGGCAACTGGTTATTGATACCAGCCGTATGTGGTGCGCCCACTTACCCCTAATCGATCAACTTTTCACCCAAGCTAAAGTCATTTGTTGCGTCCGTAATGTGGCTTGGATTATGGATAGCTTAGAACGTTTAGTGCGAAGCAATCCTTGGGTAATTTCAGGATTATTTGCAGACTTTAGTGAATCTGCAACTGTCTACGATCGTACCCAAAAACTAGGGCAAAATCAGTATATGGTTGGTATGGCTTATAACGCTCTAAAAGAAGCCTACTATGGCGAATATTCAGATAAGTTGTTGTTGGTAGAATATGAGTTACTAACGAACCAACCAACAGAAACCCTTCATAAAATTTATCATTTTTTAGGAGAAGCACCCTTTGAGCATAATTTTAACCAGGTTGAATATGACGAACCAGAATTTGATTCCAAGTTAGGATTACCAGGTCTCCATAAAGTGCGGAAAAAAGTTGAGTTTGTGCCTCGTACTACAGTTTTACCCCCAGATTTATTTGAGAAATACGATAAACTTTCTTTTTGGCTAAAATCTAGTTAGAATAGTTCGTAGTTACGTCCCTACGGTAGACTACGCAAAGGATTTTCTGGTCATAGTTGCGCTCAAACCCTTTGTTAACTTAATGTCCAAAACGTTTTCTGATTCTAAAGGTCTACAATTCCAATCCCTAGGCCAAAGCACAGTTATTGCAATTGTGATCAGAGTGACAGGATTTATCCTCACTTATCTGTTACAAATCTGCCTAGCTCGTTGGATGGGAGAGACTCAATATGGGATTTACGCTTATGTTTTTTCTCTAAGTTTTTTACTAAGTATATTGGCATGTTTGGGCTTGCCTCATACTGTTTTGCGGTTTGTATCTGAGTATAGTGTTACTGAATCTTGGGGTTTACTGCGAGGAATTATTCGGTTCAGTTGGGTCATCAATTTGCTGTTAGGAATTGCCATTGCTTTGGTGGGGACAGGATTAATTTTTGGACTTAACTCCTATCACCGTTTTATCTACGCTAACCCATTAACGATCGGGATTTGGCTCGTTCCTCTGTTTGCTTTGACTTTGCTACAAAGGGAAACAGCTACAGCTTTAGGAGACATTAACCTCGCCTATACCCCATATTATATTTTTGTCCCTGTGTTGATTTTAGTCAGTGGTTTTGTTGTTTTCGAGGAATTTGGTGACCTGTCTGGTGTTCGCATTATTGATATTAATCTACTGGTCATCCTCGTTGTTGTACTAGGTCAACTGTGGCTAATTGGGGAGAGATTAAACCAGAGTGTAGAGCAAGCCGAACCAATTTATGCCTACGGAGATTGGCTGAAGGTCGGTGTTGTACTGTGGTTAATGAATGGCTTTGGGATTATCCTACAGCAAACTGATGTGATTATGGTCGGTTCCCTATTGGGGCCTCAACAGGCGGGAATTTATGAGGTAGCAACTAAGACATCCCTTTGGGTAAGCTTTGTCCTACAAACAGTCACTATGGTCGTCGCCCCTGAATTTGCCCGATTATATAAACAGAACGATCGCCTTGGATTAAAACAGGCTATTGCCACCGCCAGTGTTTGGATTTTCTGGCCTTCCCTCCTTATCGCTGTTTTCCTCATCCTATTTGCCCCAGCAATCTTGAGTCTTTTTGGACCAGAGTTTGCCAGTGGAAATGGGACGCTCTTGATTCTGGTTATGGGACAGTTAGTTAATGCTCTGTGTGGCTCAGTTGCTTTCCTGATGATTATGACGGGACATCAAAATCAAGCCCTGATTGTATATGGGACAGCTGCGGGTTTAAATGTTGTTTTGAATGGAATTGGTATTCTTTTATTTGGTATGATTGGGGCAGCACTGTCTACTGCAATAACGTTTACCTTGTGGAATATTTGGTTAAGTGTTCTTGTGGTGAGGTACTTAGAAGTCAGTCCTATATTCTTCATTCCCCACCCTGACCTGTGAAAACCATGGAGAATTAAGCATTACTGGCCACATTCCGCACTTCAAAATGTAACAGAACTAATAACATCGATTAAGATAATCATTATAATTAAAAAAATTTGCTCTTAGGCACCTGCAGATGATACTTGAGGAGTCTTGCACTCAAGACTGAGTTTCTTTTAAGGCTTGCAAATAATCAATTGCTGCCTCCAGTTTGGAGGGATAGGAATCAGAAAATTCTTCAAACCATAAGCCTTCAGCTGAGTTTGGACTTAAGTTTTTTAGCCACTCAGTCGCTTGCTGATTCAGGGCTTCTCGTTCTCTTTGCTTTTGCTGCTGAACTCGTTTTTGTTCAGCTTCTAGTTCCTGCTGTTGTTTGAGAGCGTCTTCTTGGTCTTTTTTCTCAAACTCTGTTCTCATCTCAGCCAGATCCCGATCCTGAGCAGTAGATACCCAATCAGGTATCTTGGATGGTGATTCACTGGTTGGTGGATCAGTTAGTGGCAAATCAACTAGTTTTTCCTGAAACAGAGGTTTTTCTTGCGGTTGAACACCAGCATCTTTTTGTTGATACTCAGCTTTGAGTTGGGCTAACAAGTCATCCATTGATTCCACGACTTTGATCTCCTATTACCTTGTTAACTGTTGAGGGATATTTTTGAAACAGTTAACTTAAAGCACCTCGAACCCTGACGGGAGAAATACCACTAACCTATGCTAATCCTTTAGTCAATAATAGCATTGATCAAAACTTCAGTGAGAGTCATATCCTCCATCTGATCAATAGTTACGGTATCTACGATATCAAACTTAGCCCCAGCATTTTGCAGCTCATCATCTAATATTTTTAAGAATTTAGTTGCCTGGAGATCATTCCCGATTTGGATGAAGGAAATTCCTAGTTCTTCATCGACATCAATACGCCGTGATGCTTCTATGATCACCTTCATCACAGCTTTCCGTTCATCAGGCTCCCCATCAGTGACGACTAAGATGGTTTCTCCATTTTCTTTAGTTTGGCCACTAGCCTTACGTTTAAAATAGTCGTTGGTTGCATCGAGTAAAACACCAGCTAAATCCGTGCGTCCCGATGGTTCATTTTCCTGGAATATCTGTAGGACTTTATCTGCGGTTACATTGTCGTAGCGTTTAAAGCGACCAGCAAATACATAAACCGTGATGCCATCTGGATCTAATTCTTCACATTTACTGGCTAAAGCAAGGGTAGACTCCTGCATCATTTGCCAACGGCTTTTGCCAGCCAGTTGATCCCTAATCGACATGCTGCCACTTTTATCGATGATTAAGGTGTAGTCACGTTGTTCGAGCATTGCTAGTCTTACCCACTATCATCCTACACCTCTAGGGTATCAAACTTATCATTTTTGACTACTCACGGGGTTGGGTATCGAGAAATATCAGCATTCAGCTATCAGCATTCAGCATTCAGCTATCAGCTATCAGCATTCAGCTATCAGCTATCAGCATTCAGCATTCAGCATTCAGCATTCAGCATTCAGCTATCAGCTATCAGCTATCAGCATTCAGCATTCAGCTTATGCCTTAGGTCATAGCGTCGAAGCCTGTTCCACGCTACTGTTCGCGCAGTGTGCGCGTAGCGCAATCGGTGCTTTTGAATAAAATAAGCTGACCGCTGACCGCTGACCGCTGACCGCACCTCAAGTAGCACCATCTGTAGCGCATTAGCTGATAGCTGATAGCTGATAGCTGATAGCTGATAGCTGATAGCTGACGTCATTGATACTGAGACTAGACATTGGCTACAGAAATTAGTCCTGGCAAAGTCTCTGTGAGGGGTTGCCAACGGAAAGCACGATCCCCTCCCATCTCTAGGATTACTTTTACTCGTGGTTCTTGCTGGGGCAATGTCGTTAAATACTCAACTTCTTGACTAGATAGAATAATTCCTTCAATAATCCACAGCACCAACCCTTTAGAGTTGGGATATAGGGCTGAGAGTTGGTAGTTTACCAAGGGCGGCAGGTAGTAAACATCACCGACTGCAGCTGATTTACCCATATTTTTCTTGCCCAGATGAGGAGGGCGAACACCGTGAATTCCAGTGAGATAAGCAGCTGGATCCCCTAGTCCTTTGGCAGTAATGGAAACGGTGGTATAGCCAGCAGCCCGCAAACGCCGCTGATAACGACCTTCAAACCCACCTTCTAATGGTGCATAAACTGCTAATGCACCAGACTTTTCTAGTGCCCGGATGAATGACTTGCCGGTGGTGATCAGTGCCATTGCTACCTCTGCTTCTCCCTTAAGTTTTGTTAACTCCTGTCAGCCTCCTATTATAAGGGACTGTTGGCAAATTACCTCCAAGGTGATGGCAAGAGGGCAAGGTATTGGAAGTGGGGCAACAGCAGCACAAATCTGACCGCTTTTCAAGAATCAATAAGGATTTCAGTATAAAAAAACCTGCTCAAAATTGCCAAATTCAAAAAAAACTATACTAGAGATAGTAGGGAAATTTACATAGATCTAGCAGATGGCATTCATCGTATCCCATGGATACATAGTATGTTTTCCGGTTCGGTGATGTCCGACCTGTCCGACCTTTCTGTTTGATAAAGCTATTATCTTTGAGCGCAACAAGTATTATAAAACATAATTATGGCTCCCTTACCCACCATCATGAAAGCTGTTGAGCAGCTAGGCTACCGCGTCACTGTTGGGGATGTTGCTGCCCAAGTGGGTTTAAACATCCATCAAGCCGAGCAAGGTTTACTTGTCCTGGCCTCGGAAGTAGGTGGACATTTACAAGTGGCAGAGTCAGGGGATATTGCTTATCTGTTTCCCAAAAACTTTCGCGCTATTCTCCGCAACAAGTTCTTAAAGCTACGGTTGCAAGCATGGTGGGAAAAGGTTTGGGGTGTTCTGTTTTACCTGATTCGGATTTCTTTCGGGATTTTCCTAGTGCTTTCGATTGTGTTGATGATTGTTGCGATCGCATTTATTGTTCTGAGCCTCAAAGCTGGCAGTGACAATGATTCTGGCGGAGGAGGCGGAGGAGGAAATAGACGTTCTGGTGGTGGCGGCGGAATCCTGTTTTTGCCTCGTTTCTGGATTGGACCGGATCTGTTTTGGTGGTTCAACCCATCTTACTCCCACAGTAATTATCGCTCGAGACGGCGAAATTCCCGTTATAACCAGGATGACGACTATGAGATGAATTTTTTAGAAGCTGTCTTCTCCTTTCTGTTTGGTGATGGCAATCCCAATAGTGATTTAGAAGAACGTCGCTGGCAAACCATTGGTGCTGTGATTCGCAATTCCGGGGGGGCTGTGGCAGCTGAACAGATTGCTCCCTATCTTGATGACCTTGGAGAAAGCTACCAGCGGGAGTCTGAAGACTATATGTTACCGGTACTAATCCGATTCGACGGACGCCCAGAAGTTAGCCCGTCAGGGGATATTGTCTATCACTTCCCTAAATTGCAGACAACTGCTGCCAAACAGAATCAACAACCGGTGCCAGCTTATCTTCGTGCCAAGATATGGGAGTTTTCTCAGGCAAGGAGTGAGCAGATTATGCTGGCAATTGGGTTAGGGAGTGTAAACTTTGTTCTAGCATTAGTCCTCGGTTCCCTGTTGCAGGGGGGTGAGATTGCTGCACAGCTAGGAGGATTTGTACTATTTGTGGAGCTAATTTACCCTCTGTTATTGGCTTATGGCGTAGGATTCTTGGCCATACCGTTGCTTCGATATTTCTGGGTTCAGTGGAAAAAGAACCAGATTGAAGCTCAGAATCAAGAACGGCAGGAAAATGCGATCGCACTTAAT
>NZ_JAAHIE010000371.1:0-7535 GCF_010671945.1 Moorena sp. SIO4E2 | reverse complement strand
CGAGCAAGTAGAAAGAACTTATACCTCAAAAATTTGTGCTGCTGATTCTGTTCAGTTTAACGGTGGATTAATACTTTGGAGAAATAATTATGATGGCAATACTCTATTTGAAACTTGGCATAAAGAATGGAGCAGATTTAAACAGCAAGATCAATTAGCTTTGAGCCGAGCAATTCAGGAAACTAAAACTAAAATTGCACATATACCATCTGCTTATAATTATCCGATTCCTTTTATTTTAAATATCTTAAATATCAGTCAGATAGAAGAGATAGAGCAGCTCAATAAATTAAAACCAGACCTTCCTCAATTGAGGGATATTCAACTTATTCATTGCTATCAATCAATAACATTATATTCAAATATTTTCAAGGAAGTTGCTATAAGATTAATGCCTGATGCCACTGAAAAAGCCTTAAGATGCTTAAAGTCTATAAGTAAAGTCTATAAGTGAATGTTAGTTGGGGGCATCTCAATTATGCAATTAACCAAAAATTATGGCTAATTGCTAATTGGCTAGCCCCATTTAATCCCCCAGAAAAATCGCCAGTACTTTTAGGCTTGTGGTAGTATTTTTATTGAAAATTAACTAATTACTGGGTTAATTGAAATGGGTTAATCTAAAATAAAATAGAGTTGAGCAGATATTGCGGTCTTACAGGACACAAACGGAAATATTCTGGCGCTCCAAATATACTACCAAGGGCGGCTTTTACATGGCGGCCATTTATAATAATGTGTTTGCTAGGAGCCGCTGTAGCTTCTGAGTCTTGATACTTAGCCCAAACATAAACAGCACCAGAACTTTCAACAGGATACTGATGCTTCAATAGTTGGTCAACTGTAGATTTAAGATTTTGTTTCGTCACCCTAACTAAAGCTTGGATATGATTAATTAAACGCTCATCCTCAAGAATTGAAGCTGAAGCGCACTGGGCAAGTGAACTAACGCAAGAAGCATAACTGGCGCGAAAATTTCGTATTTTATCTATAGTGCTTTCATCAGAAACAAAAAAACCAATTCTCAGACCTCCCAAACCTAACATTTTGGTCATGGAATCAACATGGATCAAGTTTTGGCTTTGAGATGAATTAATTCTCCCTAAAATAGTAGCTGCTGATTCCTTTGTACTAGCAAAAACCCGATATACCTCATCCGATATAACTTTAACCTGATAGTCTTGAGCCCTGTTTACTATTCGATTAAGTTCTATCTGAGATATTTCTGCACCCGTGGGATTGTTAGGAAAATTCACAACTAAAACGGAGGGTTGGTAAGTAGAAATTTCATTAATAATCACATCGGCGACGTTTTTATCTCTGGGATCGTAGGTGCGAATTACTGCTCCTAAAGCTTGCGCCCACATATAATAAGGAGACCAGCCAGGTTTTGGTAAAAGGATTGTATCCTTTGGCTGCAAGCTAATCAAAAAAGCCATCCACAAAGCTTCTTTGGCTCCAGATGTAATCAATATTTTCTCTTCATTAATGCTATTGCCTGCTTTGAAGAGGTAACTGGCGTATGCAGAGCGTAAGCTTTTCATCCCTTGGGAATCAACATAACCTAACGGTGCTTCTTTCATACTAGTTAAAATTAGCTCTTTAATCCAGTTAGGCTGGTCAAGCTGAATCTCGCCAATAGACAAATCTACGAGGTCTGTTCGAGAAATGTCTGTTGCCACAGATGTGGGATAACCCTTGAAATTGGTTTGAAAACTGGTGAGAATGCTATCGATATATTGATTCATAACAAAAGAGCGATCGCTACACGCCTGGGTAATATAAACTCTCGGTACTATGGCATCATGTAATACATATTCAGGTTCTCAATTGACCCAGCGAGTAATTCCCGTTCGCTCAAGGATACATGAATACGTTCCACTTGTTTACCCTGATAATGAGCATGGACTCTACTTGCCATTTCATGCCCTAACTTATTGATAAAGTTGTTAGCATCAAGTAAATCCAAATGCAAGGTTTTATCTTGATTACCTTTACTAAAGGCAACTGTCAGTTCATCACAAGCATTTAATAGTTGCAGAGCCTGGGGTGACAAAACTTTCCTCAGCCTCTGTTGCACATCTACCTGCTGCCATTCTTTAGAGTCAATTTCAGGATAAAGTTTGATGGTGCTATGACCATCTAAGAAAAAATCAAAACCGATGAGCAGCTTGTTATTCACAATCAATGTGCGCACATCTTCCCTTTCTCCATGGAGAGATATTGCTGCTTCCAGCTTTTCTGGATAGTCCTCAATAATAAACCAGATTTTTAACCGAGAATTGGCTTTTTCTGGGCGCAAATCGACTCCAGCAGCAATCTTTTTGACTTTGCTCCAATCAAAGCGATCGCTATAAAATTTCTGGAAGAGACTATAATCTAACTGTGCCTTATCCATTGCTTCCACTGCTCGGAAGAACTCCAACACCCCGTTGATTTCCTTAGGAAAATATTGCCGATCTCGAAACCAGAGGTTAAAGCGAGCAGGATAAAGCTGATCTCCGGCAATTTTGCAAGAACACTCAATTGTGTAACCCCCTGCTTTTTCCACCAAATGCTTGAAGAGTTCCAGAGGATAAATATCTGGTATTTTAAACGCTTGTTGGTGGGCTTCAAGATAGCGTATATTCTTATCGATATCTAACAAATTCTGAGTCATTATTTGTGTTCCATTTGATTATTTTTATTTAACAATTCCTGTTGGAGATTATGGTAACCAGAAGGGTTAATCGGTAATAAATATTCGGCAATTAGATTCCAGCCGTATCTATGAGGATTAACCCCCAAGTCAGTAATCAGTTGATCGATCGGTTTAAACATCGACTGAGGTATACATTTGTTAGGATCTATGGAATCATAGGTACTTTCAATCACCTCTAGCATCTGTTGACGGGAAGGTACTTTCAGATTCCCTTTGAGATACTCCGTTAACCAACGAGCGCTCACCTCTGACATTAAAGAACCAAATATTCCGCCGTTGTAGCCATTAAAACCCATCCGAGGAATGTCAGGATGTATCATGTTGCGGTACATTAAAACAAGTCCCCGGTCATCAAGTATCTTTTGGCGGTATTCCGGTGAAAGAAAAGGAATGTCTTTACGAAATCCAGTCCCGAAAATAACCACATCTGCCTGCAAACTTTCGCCATTTGCCAGTTTGACACCACCCGGAACGAATCGTGCAATTTCCGTCTTCTTAGTTTTGAGTTTGCCAGAGCGGATGTGTTTGTAGAAGTCTACACTAGATAGCCTGATATACAAACGACAGTTCACTAATTTATCAATGGCTTGTTCGGGACGCATTCCACAACTATCAATACGCAATTGAAGGCGGAGACAAATTTCTAATAGCCGCCAAAAAGCCCACGATAAAGGCTTTGGGATCTGATACAGTGGACTTTCAGCCCCATGAACAAATTGAGAAAAACGGGATAATACAATATACTGGACGTGGAACAAACCTAAAATATACTCAGGTAACTTCCACGTGGTTTTACGGAAAATGAGAGTACATTCTTGTGCTTTATCCACAGCATAGGCGGCGATATCAGCAGAGGAATTGCCAAAACCTACCACGGCGACGCGCTTACCCGAAATCACAGAAGCATCGTTGAATTCGGTGGAATGCAACACTACTCCACCATTAGCCTTAAATTCTTCCACACCGGGTAAAGTAGGCATTTTGGGCGTACTGAATACACCGTTACAGACGACTATAAAATCAAAGAAGTACTTTACATCTTTGATTTGTCCCTCATTTTCATCCTGAAACCTGACCTTAACTTCCCATCCTGGTTGATTGTCAGTCCGTTTTTCAACTTTAATTACATTAGCCCCATACTTAATTCTATCTAAAACACCAAAGTGCTGAGCGTAGGATTTTAAGTAATCCCTTATATGTTCCGCCGTTGGTCGCAGCGGGTAAGATTGGGGCATGGGATAGTCGGAAAAAGAGTAGATATTACCGGGGGTTTGAGTAGTCAGTTCTGGGTAAGTCCGTGACTTTTCCCAAACCCCACCAAGTCCCTTTTGCTTCTCAAATACTGTAACTTGGTAACCCTCTTCTAAGAAAGTTTTTGCCGTGACCAAGCCAGTTACTCCTGCACCAATGATGCCAACTTGTTTAATTTCCATCCGGCAATTTATAGTAATTGATGGAGCGACTGAAAGTTTTTTTGAATTTTACTCCAATTTTGAGTAAACCTCGAAGCAGCTAAACTATTTGTAAACCCTCGATCTTGGGCAATTTCATGTAAGAGTTCATCTTCAGGGGGAATTAAATTATAAGCCCCAACAGTTTGAAATAGCAGATCCTCTGCTTGAGGAATGCTCTTGTATTTACCTATCTCTGCAATTGCTGTTAGTAATGGTTCTAAATGATAGTCTTGATAGCCTTGGGCTATCGCAGAAAGACACCACAATTCTGAACGGAGATTGCCTGCACTCCGTCCCAGTCCTAAAATGGAAGAGTCTATATATGTTGCTCCTGACTGAGCAGCTGCTAAGGAGTTAGCAAATGCTAGTGAAAGAAAATCATGGGCATGAAATCCTAGGGGAACCTCGATGATTGACCTGAGATGACTATAAATAGCTTTCAGTTGGCTAGGATAGAAAGCTGAACAAGTATCGGCTAAGTAAATCAGGTTTGGAGATAGTTTTTTAACCAGTTTGTCACAGTTTGCCTCAAGTTCGTCTTGGCTATATCTTGAGGAACAAACAAGATTGATTGAAATAGATAGACCGGCTGCTCTGGCGGCTGGAATGTGTTTTTCTAACTGCTCCCACCAATTCGGTAAATAAACAAACCGCAATAAAGAAATCCCGGATTGTTTAATTTTTTCAAAATCAGGGTTTTTATTCAGTCCTGTGGGATGGATCATCAGCGCAAAATTGACATCTGGATATTCCGAGGTTAATTCTTGAGCCAGACTTAAGGGAAAATCACTTGTAATCCCTGGTGAATCGATACCATGGATTTTTTGTAAATCTGACATTCCTCCATAATAACCAAGTTCTATGAAAGAAAAACCTGCCTGGACTAGAGCGCGAACAATACGCCTAATTGAAGACTCCTGCCATTGAAAGTTAACGGCAAAACTTCCATCCCGTAATGTAACATCCAAAAGGGTCGGATTGGGAAACAGAGGATTATGGTTTATTTGAGGGCGAAAAAACTCTGGCACCATTAACTTTTCTCCTGTTAGTAGATTCTAGAACTTACCTCTGGCCTCCGACTAACGCTTGCCAAAAACCATCCACTCACCTTGGGCAATTTTTTTGCCTTTGCGGACTTGATGCCAAGCTTCCTTGGCTGACATAGCATAGCGATCGATATCCGATTGTACGGCGTTAAGTATTTCTTGTCCTTCTAATCCTTCACGTCGAGCTGCTTCTACAATGGCGATCGCCTCAGTGGCATAGTATTTAAATTCTATGTTTTTCTCTTCTTCTACCTGAGAGTATCCAGGCAAAATTGTTTCCGGCGCACTCTGAATTTTTACATCAAATACTATTAGTTCGGGAGTATAACCACAAGTTTGATGTAAATTGAAGACTATTTCTAGTGGCACTCGTCCGCTAATTCCGGTTATGACGCCTCCTCCTGGGTACAATCGTTCATAAGCTTGCTGTAAGCAAAGATAGTGAGAACCAAGCAAGTAACTGTCTAAAATCTCCGGCACTTCCCCCTGTTCCCTATCGAAGAATATTGTTGAATTTATTCCCTCTTTCAAATCTACGTCTTGCGGCTTTTGCAGTACAGGAAGGTTCTCGTATATCAGGGAAAATTTCTGTTCCGCTGGAATACAGGAAAGCAAACTACCGACATAATCGTAGATTTTTACTTTAGTTCCCGGCTCTAGATGCAACTCAACATTCTCTCGTGCAGCAGCAACAATTTCTGGCAGCACATCTGTAATAGTTACTGAATCTAGGTCAAAGATTTCAATTGCACCTAACGCATCTAGTCCGTTACCTGTGCCAAGAGCTAAAAAGTCTTTCACATTCATCCGAAGCGCCAGTCTGGCAAACGCTCTAAAGCCACTTGCCAGTACAGACTCCTGGGAATCAGCTTCGAGAGGGCAGGTATTTTCATTAAACTTCAGATAAATCGGCCTTCGCACTCGTTTAGGCTCATAAGGAGCTAAATACTCGGAGGCATCAAAGTTTTTGACATTAAGAGATATGGTCATGGATATGGGGAAAAATTTACTCTAAATTTACTCTTGTGGATTATATCACTTTTCGGCAGTAATATAGCAATCCGATATGATTGATAAAATCTAGCGGGATTAGCGATTGCTATAACCCTTTTTCGGATTGCTATACCAATTATTACAGGACTTACGCAATAAAAATTCGGTCACCCTGTGATCCGAAGTTCTCTGTCTTGATGCATCAAGAATGCATCAAGACAGGAAAGCTAATCTTTACGCAGATGCTCTAATTACTTGTCTTTTTGGAATTGATAAGCTAGCAATCAATATCTGACGCATCCGGTCACCAAGTGGTGCTGCCGGCTCCCATACAATAATCTCCACTAGCATCTGAAGCATCTCCTCCATTGGTTTACTCAAAACGATAACCTGAGTGAGTTTAATTAAACATAAATCCCTGAAGAAACAACTAATGGCAAACTGAACCCATTCCATTCAATGTCATAGTCTTTCCCATGGCATCATTTCTTCATCATTTTTTTAGATTTTTTTTTTGCTAAATAAAAATCAACATTATTCCAATACCCCTTGAGCTTGTCAAGGGCTTTGATCAATTTTTCCAGTACAGACCAGATTTTTATCTCAAGTTGGTCTAAATCTTTAGGTTTTCTGTTATAGTACAAGTATCGGTAGAGTTTAAGGAGCTAGTTATGAACAAGTGCGTTTGTACCACTGAAGCCGCTGCTCTCCTTGGTATTTCTTCTCGACGATTGCGACAACTCCTCGACGCCGGTCGGGTTCGTGGTGCCTATAAAAGTGGTAAATTCTGGATTATTCCTCTGGTCAACGGTCTGCCCCAAATTACCAAAGGCAGTCGTGGCCCGAAGGGCAAATGGCGCAAAAATCGTGCTCCGGCTCTAGCTAAGATTAATGTCAACCGCAATCGGATTGGCACCAACAATGGTAAGCCTCCCCAACAGCGTCAGCCAGTGATTTCGGTCAAACGCAGCGGCAACAATCTCTATGGCAACCAGGTAGAAATCCTCGGTCCATGTCGGATTGTGTATCAGCCGGACAAGCCTCTCGATTGTGGCGCTCGTTTGTGGATTGAAACCTTTAGCGATGTTCACTTCATTGGTGGCTGTTTTCCTGCTACTAGCTAATTTGGCGGTGCGACCCCGCGCTTTTAGATAGTTAATTGCCATTAACTAGCCTCTACTGTTTTAGTCTGGTTTTGATAGGCAGCCTCTTTTTCAGCTTTAAACTGTCGGAGTTTTTCAATAAAAGGAGGAGGATTTTTACGCTATTTATGAGGGAAATCCTGTAGGAAAATAGCTTACTATTGCTCAGGATAAATTATCTACCCCACTCTTCGCCACC
>NZ_JAAHIE010000370.1:0-7597 GCF_010671945.1 Moorena sp. SIO4E2 | reverse complement strand
TTAGAATTTAGAATTTAGAATTTAGAATTTAGAATTTAGAATTTAGAATTTAGAATTTAGAATTTAGAATTTAGAATTTAGAATTTAGAATTTAGAATTTAGAATTTAGAATTTAGAATTTAGAATTATACATTCTGCCTTCTGCCTTCTGCCTTCTGCCTTCTGCCTTCTGCCTTCTGCCTTCTGCCTTCTGCCTTCTGCCTTCTGCCTTCTGCCTTCTGCCTTCTGCCTTCTACATTCTACATTCTACATTCTACATTCTACATTCTTCCTTCTACATTCTTCCTTCTTCATTCTTCCTTCTTCATTCTACATTCTACATTCTTCATTCTTCCTTCTTCATTCTTCCTTCTTCATTCTTCATTCTTCATTCTTCATTCTAAATTCTACCGACAACAGCCTACGGGTTTGATCAGCTGCTGCTTTCATCATTTTTTCAGCACTGAGTTTGGGATTAGTTAGCACAGCATTGAGGTACCGTTGTAAAATATCAGATACCTGAGAATATTGGGGAACTGGTGGACGCAAGACAGCCCCCTCTAACACCTCTAGCAATTTTGGATAGTGGGGATACTTAGCAACAATATCTGGGTCTGCAAACAGCTTCCGTCGGGTTGGCAGATAGCCAGTTTCCAGAGTATACCGACGCTGGGCTTTGTCACTGGTGAAATACTCAATAGCTCTCCAGGCTTCCTCAGGATGTTTGGAAGATTTAGCAATTCCCAAACCCCAACCTCCTAAGCAAGCACCAGCTTTGCCACCAGGACCATGAACCATAGGGCTAATGCCAATCTTGCCTTTGACCTTTGAACCCTCTTGATTTGCCAATGACCAAACATAGGGCCAATTCCTCAGAAATACTGCATCCCCATTTTGAAACAACAGTCGTGTTTCTTCTTCCTGATAGGTAGTGACGCCAGGGGGTGAAATCCCTTGTTTGATGGTGCTGCGCAGAAATTCTACAGCTTTAATCGCTTCCGGTTTATCCAAACCCACTTCCAAGGTTTCCGGGTCAACCCAGAAACCACCAAAGCCTGCAAGTATCTCCACAAACATGGCTGATAACCCTTCATATTGACGACCTTGCCAAAGATAGCCCCATTTGGGATCATGGTTTTCCTGCAATTGTTGGGAAATGTTGACCAACTGCTCAAAGGTTTTTGGCTCTTGGAATCCAGCTTGCTCTAGCAAATCCTGACGATAGTAGAGGATACCACCATCGGAACGGAATGGTATGCGGTATAGTTTCCCCTGGTAGCGTCCTGAATCAACTGCTTTATCCAGAAATTCGTTTAAATACTCCTTACTAACTCGGTCCGATAAATCTAGTAACCACCCTGCAGCCGCAAATTTAGGAGCCCAAATCACGTCCATGTTAATCAGGTCATAGGGTGAGTCTCCTAAGATGAAAGCAGAGGTATAGAGGTCTTCTGTTAAGTCAGAGTTTAATGGTCCTTCGATCAGTTCGATTTGAATATCTGGATTCTCTAGCTCAAAATTCTTGACCAGTAGTTCCTGCCAATCGGAAAATTCCCCCGCTCCCATCAATAGGGTGAGTTTAACAGGGGGCTGGGTCAGTGCTGGTAGTGCCCAAAACTGGGACAGGATCACACTGGCAACCAGCATTCCTAAAAAAATCACGATTACGAAAGGTCTAAGCAGTTTAGTGAAACCTTAATCAGCGCGTCGCAGCATTCATCAGTTTAGCATCAACTATCCGACTCTCTAGGAACTTCATACAGATCGGCTTTGCCCCGAGCATAACTATGGGCAAGCTCAGAAGAGCAAAGATAATTGTAGATAACACGATTGGTCTCAGGAAAGATTTATCGATTGTAGATTGGTTCATGATTAAATGCTTACCTTAAACAAGTTCTAGTACTGGTGGTGAACTCAATGGCTAGGTAACGTTACAGGCTCCGTAGCCGGTATTGTTCCTGTTTTTGCTCCGTACACAAATAATCTACCGATCTCACCAAGAGCAGTCGATAACTAAAAGTTAAGGAAAGTTATGGAGTTGCCCTAGGATTGGACTTAAATCAAACATGAGGTATACCCAATCGCTAACATAACGCAAATGCGATCGCAAACCCCTGAGGTTCAAACTAGGACAAAACGCTGGAAATAAAGCTACCGTTCAAAACAAACGAAAAGCTGACATGATCAGCGTTTTTAAGTGCCACAAAGCGGTACTAGTCATTGAGTTTTAAGTAGCTATCCTAAGGGAGTAATTGTGAACGGATCTACAATCCAAAAATTAATCTTGGCACCAGTCTTCATTTCAACTACACTCTTTTGTGTCTTCACCTTACCCGTAGCCCTATTTGGTGAAGAGTCCCTCACCATCCGCATGCAAGATGAACTATTTTTTCATGGTAAAGTCAGGGATTCGGCGGCTCCTTACTTGGGACTAGCGATGTTAATCAGTTTGGGAGTAGGTATCTCTAATGCTACTTTAGCTGGGTGGCAGGACTCTTCCCGGAAGTCAGCTACCATTGAGTCTGAGTTAGACACTATCGAGCAAGCTCTTCAGGAGAAGGAAAAGTTAATTCAACAACTACAAGTTTCAACATCCGAGCTGAACACAGAGAAGCAACAGAAGCTAGATAATGTGGTTGCTTATGAAGAAGTAAAATTTGCTGCTGCCAGCGTACCGATGGCAAAGAAGGTTTCTCGGACCGTGGTCATGGAGAAACCGATAACAGTTATGGAACCGTTAATAGTTACCCAGGAACCAGTGCTTGAAAACCTAGGGATGTCATGGCAACAGAGTAAGGTAAAAGCTGGAATCTATCAGTTTGCCTCTGCTCAAACGTTCTTAGGCTACACCAAGGGATGCAGTCGGCCAAAGGGAGTTTCCCCCATTCGCGACGGCATCAAGAATACTTCTTCTGCATCTGAACAATCCACAAGCATCAGAAATCCTCAAGTTCTGGCGAAAAAAATTGTGCTAGTTGAAGCACTCCAAAGTCAAATCCAAAACCTATCGGTTCAGCTAGAATCTCTCCAAACATCTTTAAAAGCAGCACCCCAAGTATCTGATCAAGCTCAAGTTGCAGCTTAGATAATAAGTAAGCTATCAGCATTCAGCTATCAGCATTCAGCTATCAGCATTCAGCTATCAGCATTCAGCTATTGGCCAAGCTACGGAAACAGCTTTTTAATAAAAGAAGCTGACCGCTGACCGCTGACCGCTGAATGCTGACAAACTATCAGCAGCACTTTATAGGCGGTCTTTACTTTAAAAAGACCGCCTATGACTATAAGAAGCATGTTATATTATTAAGTACAGTTAATCACTTTTAAAATCGGTTATCCTCTGAAAGTTAATTGTTAAGTTTTAATTGTTAATTTTTAATTTTTAATTTTTAATTAACAATTAATTTTATTTTTAGGAATGATATAGCGTTGATCATAATTTGATCATACTTACAGCGTTTTTCATAACTATGAGGTACACAGGATTTTTTCCCTGTTCCCTGTTCCCTGTTCTGTTCCCTGTTCCCTGTTCCCTGTTCCCTGTTCCCTGTTCCCTGTTCCCTGCTCCCTAAAACCTACTCCCTGCTCCCTAAAACCTAGCATTTTGTACCTCACGACCTTGAAAATTGCTAGATTAAACTTTGCTCAGAGGCATTTTCCCATCCTTAACCTCAAGCAGATGTGACCTAGAGGATTCCACTAGGTCAATTTCCAGACCTTCCCGCGCCATAATCGTATTAGAAAACTCCTTAACAGCCTGTTCTCCAAGCTGATCCAAGAAATCATCGTTATGGAGGGGGTCATGATGGAAGATGACTAATTTTTTAGCATTAGCAGCTCGAGCAACTTTGATAGCTTCCTGCCAGGTGGAATGTCCCCAACCAATTTTGCTCGATATCTCAGAGTAGTATTCTTGATCAGTGTAGGCAGCATCATAAATCATCAGGTCTGCATTACGGGCCAGCCGCAGGACATTTTTATCGAAACCTTCTTCGAGGTGTTCTGTGTCAGTGATGTAGGCAGCTGAATAGCCTCGCCAGTTAACTCGATAGCCAACGGCTTCACCTGGATGGTTCAAGGGTGCATTTTCTACCGTAATCTCACCAATATTGACTGTTTCTCCAATCTCAAGGTCATAGAACTTCTTTTTCGATTGCATAATTTGCAAGGGCACCGGAAAATTTGGGTGGGTCATCTGATCAGTTAGACGTTTCTCGATGGTGGCACCATTAGGGGCGCGGGTGCCATAAATATGGAAACAATTCCTTTTAATAAAGGCAGGGGTAAAGAAAGGGAAACCCTGAATATGGTCCCAATGGGAGTGGGTAAAAAATAGATGAGCTTCTACGGGCATCTCTTTCAGGAGAGACTGTCCCAAAACTCGCAACCCTGTGCCACCATCAAAAATCAGACGCTCACGACCAACTCGGATCTCTATACAAGGTGTGTTGCCTCCATACCGAACTGTTTCTGGTCCTGGACAGGCAATACTACCTCTGACGCCCCAAAAACGAATAGTGAATAAGTTGTGGGTATTAGACATAATTTTTCCTTGCAGGCTTTTGCAGTTAGTTCATCAGTGAGGGTTTTCTGACGAAGAGGGTGTCAGTGTATGGTAATCCAGGAAGGGGCAAAGGTAAAGCTAGAATAGTCAAGTACCCTTGGCCCAATTCCTATTTACCCTTAGCTTTTCTAGCTAGAATTCAAGCACATTGCACAGCACGCCTTAGCACAAGAGTCACACTAATAATTAGCAACGATCTCACCTGGATGTTACTGGTTAGAGGTGATTAGCGGACTGAATTCCCCTGTTGTTGTAGGGTGTGTCGATTATACAAAGTAGCTCAAGTTTACCAGTATAGTTCATCAATCTGGAACTATGATGGCTCATAGCAAGTACTTCTTATTCCTATGATTCCCAAAAGCTTAGCAATATTCACCTGAATGTCTTGTAAGTTACACAACCCAAGTATGTGATCAAAATCACATACTTGGCAGTGGTACCAGAGGAAAACTACACCTGACATAGATTCCCCCTCGAAGGTATGATCAACAGAAACCAGATTAATGACCAATGACCAATCAAAAGATAGTTGTCAAAGTCGGCACATCTAGTTTAACCCAACCAGCAACAGGTCAGTTGGCCCTATCCACTATTGCTGCCCTAGTGGAAACCCTGAGTCGGCTCCGTTCTGAAGGTCATCAAGTGGTACTGGTTACATCTGGCGCTGTGGGGATTGGCTGTGGGCGACTGGGCTTAACATCACGACCGAATACACTCCCTCTCAAACAAGCGATCGCAGCAGTTGGTCAAGGACGGCTGATGCGGATATATGATGACTTATTTAGTAACCTCAACCAACCTATTGCTCAGATTCTCCTCAGCCGCCGAGATTTTGTACAGCGTAGTTGCTATGTCAATGCCTATGCTACCTTTCGGGAGCTACTCCAGCTGGGGGTGATCCCTGTGGTGAATGAAAATGATACGGTAGCCGTAGATGAACTTAAATTTGGGGATAACGATACCCTTAGCGCCCTAGTCGCTAGTTTGATTGAATCGGATTGGTTGTTTTTACTAACTGATGTGGATAGACTTTACTCAGCAGACCCCCGTAAGGTACCGGATGCTGAACCAATTATTTCAGTCAATAGCATTGAGGAGTTAACTGAACTAGAGGTACAAGCTGATGACTCAGGCTCTGGTTGGGGCACTGGTGGGATGGTAACTAAAGTAGCTGCTGCCCGAATTGCTACCAATGCTGGGGTTAGAACTGTAATCACTGAAGGACGACGTCCGAATAACATAGAAAGAATTTTACAGGGAGAATCCCTGGGCACCCAGTTTGCCCCCCAAGCTCAAACCAATAAAGCCCGCAAGCACTGGATTGCTTACAGTTTAGTGCCAGCCGGGAAACTTTATCTTGATAATGGAGCGCTAAAGGCAGTTTGTGATGGGGGCAAATCTCTATTAGCAGCTGGTATTACTGCCATAGAGGGGGATTTTCGCTCATCAGATGCCGTAGAGCTATGTGACAGCAATGGCATGGAAATTGCTAGGGGACTGGTGAACTACAACAGTAATGAATTACATAAGATTCGAGGGCATAAATCCGAACAAATCCTGACTATTTTGGGTTACAAGGGGGCAGAAACTGTGGTTCATCGGGATAACTTGGTACTGATGAATTAGGGAGTAGGGAGTAGGGAGTAGGGAGTAGGGAGTAGGGAGTAGGGAGTAGGGAGTAGGGAATCGGGAATCGGGAATCGGGAAAAAATCCTGTATACCTGATAGCTCTGATCAACGCTAGATAACGGTGTTTTGAGGATATTTTTAATTCGTGGCTGCCTTTTTTGCTGATTCTACCCAACTATCAAAGAGTTGCTGATTTTTCTTTATCCATTCTTCGGCATGGCGGCGAATATCTTTTGGGCTACTTTCACCATCTTGTACCAGTTTTTGTTGAGCATTCACATCGTCAATTGGAACTGTCATCAACTCAAACAGGCGTTTGGCAGCTGGATTTGCTGCTAAAAATTTCTTGTTTGCCATCACCCGAACTTTATCCACAGCAAAACCCACATTTTTTCCGTTAATAGTAGTATCTTTTTCGGTTATATTTTCCTGTTCTTTAGGTAGTGAAATAAAAGGAACCTCTAATCTAATGGTATCTTCTCCTGGCTTTAATACTGTCACTGACCAGTGGGGACTATAGCTATAAAATAAAATAGGTTGTCCTTGTTTATAGCGACCCAATGTGGCGGCCAAGAGAACATCATAGTTGCCTTGGTCATGTTCAACGGTATCGCGCAACTTGTAAGCATCCAGCTGATGTTCAATTACCAACTCACACCCCCAACCTGGATTACAACCAGTTAAGTTAGCTTTGCCATCTCCATCAGAGTCAAAAAGCTTGGCAATTTTGGGGTCTTTTAGTTGTCCGAAATTAGTAATTTTGTATTGTTCAGCAGTTTTTTTATCTATCTGATAGCTTTGCAAACCATCAGCAATAATTACTCCCACCTTTTCTAATTTTTGGTCACCACCGTTTTCTAAAAAGAATTTTTTGTGTATATTTTGCCAATGAACACTGTAGAAATCTACGTCGCCATTCCTGACAGAAATGTGTGCCAGGGGAATACTAAGTTGTTTTATTGCTGCAGGTTTATAACCAACCTTTTCCAAACCAATATTGATGATTTCGGAAACAAATAAGGCATAGGTGGAAACCGAGGATGCAGAACTGACCTTGACTCCTTTACCTGCTGTGGATTGACTCCCATTTGGGGTCTGTGCTTCACAGGCGATTAAACTGAGGCATAGAGCTGCTGCTAGGATAATACAAATAAATTGATTGATTTTCCTGATGGTCATTTCTTGGATTCTATTTGATCAGGTGCTATCGGGATGTTACAGCTAGATTTTGCCTGAAATCCTGGTAAGGCGCAATCCCGACTACGGATCATAGGGTGGAATGGGCTGTTGGTGGCATGGGCATGTTGCCTGTTTCATTTCCGGGCAGGCAGGATGCCCACTCTACTGGTCGGGCGGGCAGGATGCCTACTCTACTGCTATTTCGCGCAGCGGGCAGGATGCCCACTCGTCCGAAGAGCCCACGTC
>NZ_JAAHIE010000037.1:0-29996 GCF_010671945.1 Moorena sp. SIO4E2 | reverse complement strand
TAGGCACTGCCCACCCTACGATTAATCACTGTTTGACTGAGTTCATGTAGGGTGGGCAGTGCAGCAGACAGATCATCAAGCTTGCAAACCGCGTTGGTAGGCACTGCCCACCCTACGATTAATCACAATGGTGCTCAGGGTCAGTGATAACATTTAGTAATGTAAAGGAAAATTAACTTAATTTAAACGGATACTGTGAAATCCAATCTATCACTGCCCCATCACAATACCTTCAAAGGGTCCCAGTTACCGACTATCGTGACCGATAGCTTCACGGTTTTGTGGGGGGACTGGCTAAAGTTACGGGTGCGAGTCACGCAAGTCGTTGCTAGTGGGCTAATCTCCCCACTGATCTACATATTGGCATTTGGTCTCGGTCTAGGGAGTACCTTAGATCGGACAATGGTTCCCCCAGTTGGTGAATCCTATTTAGAATTTATTCTGCCAGGAATGGTGGCGCTGTCGTCTATGACCATTAGCTTTGCTGGCACCACCTTTTCCATTTGCGGTGATCGGCTATACACGAAAACCTTTGAGGAAACCTTGTTGATGCCAGTCCATCCCTTAGCCTTGCATGTCGGCAAAATGATGGCGGGGATTTTGCGGGGATTAATGACATCTGCTTCAGTAATTTTGGTAGCAGTGCTGTTTACTGGGAAAGTATGGAGTTTTCTCAATCCCTTATTTTTCTTGTTGCTAGTGCTTAATTGTGCTGTGTTTGCCGGTTTAGGGGTGATAGTGGGATTGAATGTCAAATCCTTGGAAATGGTTGGTCTTTTCAACAACTTCTTAATTGTGCCGATGTCCTTCCTAGGTGGGACGTTTTTTGACCCAGCTACCTTACCTACAGCCCTAAAAGTTATTGTCTATCTATTGCCTCTAAGTTATACCAGCACTGGACTCCGGGCTGCTGCTTACTTACCTGTGTCTGAGTTTCCCTGGTATGCGATACCGATTCTGCTGGGGTTTGCGATCGCACTTTCTCTATTTGGTGCTCACCAATTTGCTCACCAGCAAGACTGATTAGGCACACTTACACGCTTACAGTAGGTATTAAGCGTTAACGACTAACCACTATTAACCTAAGACCTAACACCTGAAGAACGGGATGAGTGTAATGGTAATGTGACCGTAAAGGCTGTACCAACTCCCACTTCACTCTCTACACAAATCTCACCACCGTGGAGGTTAACACATTTTTTGACAATTGCTAATCCTAGTCCGGTACCAGAGATAGTACCAACATTACTACTGCGCTGAAAAGCCTCAAATAACCGTTCTTGGTCTTCTGGGGGGATGCCAATTCCGGAATCTTGGATCCGGAACATGGTACTATGATCACTCATGATCAGATCAAATTGGATATCACCCCCATCCGGTGAATACTTAATCCCATTGGAGAGCAAATTAGACAGAATTTGCCGCAATAGTTTTTCATCTAGATCAGCTTTTTCAAACCAACCCTGATTAATACAGCAGGAGGTTTCCTTTGAATTATTTGTACAGTTAAAGTTAATAGTCAACCCAGTATTAGCTGTTAGTTTAAATTCTTCGACAATTTCCTTACAGAAGGCTACCACATCTATAGGTAATGGTTTGAATTCCAATTTTCCTGCCTCAGCTTTACTGAATAGCAGTACATCACTCACTAACTTAGTCAGATGTTGAACCGTGGTTTGAATCCGCTGAAAATGACGTCGCTTTTTTTCGGAAGACCATTTATGACTATAATGTTCTAGTAATTCTGTCGAAGAGAGGATGGTGGCTAGTGGGGTGCGATATTCATGAGAAACGACAGAAACAATCCGAGATTTGAGGTCATTGAGTTCTTTTTCTTTATTCAACGCCTGACGAAGTTCTTCTTCCAAGCACTTCCGACTGGCAATTTCCCGTTGCAGGTACTGATTTTTTTGCCTTAATTCATCAGTTTGTTCCGCAACGCGATGCTCTAATTCTTCATTGAGTCGTTGCAATTGCTCCTCACTTTGTCGAAGCTGCTTCATAGTATTGGCTCGCTCAATAGCATAGCGAATGGTGCGGATCAGCAATTCACTATCAATTTTGCCCTTGACTAAATAATCTTGTGCTCCTTTTCGTAAAGCTTCTAGGGCGGTCACTCTATCATTAAGACCCGTTAACACCACAATGGGTAAATCCGGTACTACCTCGTGGGTTTTTGTGACTGTAATCAATCCCTGTTTATCCGGTAACGATAGGTCTAACAAGATTATATCAAAATGATGTTTACTGAGAGAATCAATAGCATCTTGTAACTTTTCTACCTGCACCAGTGACCACTGAATCTCTTGGGCATCAGTTAAAATGATTTGGAGAAGATCCGCATCAGCTGGGTTATCTTCTACTAGGAGTATTTTCAGGGAATTGGTGTCCATATTTATTGATATGATGGCAGTCTAACAAGGTCTAACCAAAATTCTTCAATCTGCTTCACCATCGACAGAAAATTTTCCCAATCAATGGGTTTACAAATGTAGCAGTTAGCTTTTAGCCTGTAAGTATTGATAATATCTTGCTGAGAGTCAGATGTGGTTAATATAATAATTGGTATCGTACTTATCTGGGGGTCTTCCTTGATTTCTTGGAGAACCTCGCGACCATCTTTTTTAGGTAAATTCAGATCCAGAAAAATTAAATGTGGACGTGGGGCTTCCTGATATTTTCCCTGCTGACGGAGGAATGCGATCGCTTTAGCACCATCATCAACCCAATGAAAGTTACTAGATAGGTTGCTATCACATAATGCCTCTAAAATGAGTTCGGCATCACTCGACGAATCTTCTACCAGCAGAATATCAATTGGTTGAGTATTTGTGATAATATTCATGATGCCAGTTCCTGAAATTTCTAGATAATGTTTAAATCCTGGTGATGCTGTGGTATTGAGAAGTAAAATGTTGTGCCTACTCCTAGCTCTGACTCTACCCAAATTTTTCCGCCATGACGCTCTACAATCTTCTTACAAACTGCTAGACCAATGCCTGTGCCGGGATACTCACGGCGGGTATGCAAGCGCTGGAAAATAGTGAAGATGCGCTCAAAGTATTCAGGCTCAATACCAATACCATTATCACGAACTGAAAAGATAAATTCTTTAGCCTTCAGTTCCGCTGAAATATGGACTCTGGGTAGCTCTTGGCTGCGAAACTTAATGGCATTACCGATCAGATTTTGCAGAAGTTGACTCAGTTGTATATCATCCCCCATAACTACAGGTAAGGAGTCATGGGTAACTATGGCATCGCTCTCGATAATCGCTACATTTAAATTGTCTAAAACCCGATTCAGTACTACCTCACAGTCAGTAGCTGCTAATTCTTTACCATGGGTTCCCACCCGAGAAAAACTCAGCAGATCTTGGATTAACTGCTGCATGTTAGTAGCGCCATCTACGATGTAATGAATATACTTATCTGCTTGAGCATCCAGGTTACTCTGGTATTTTTTAGCTAAGAGTTGGGTGTAGCTACTAATGGCTCGCAGTGGTTCTTGTAAATCATGGGAAGCCACGTAAGCAAACTGTTCTAACTCACGATTAGATTGGGATAAATCTTGATTAAGTCGTTTGAGGGCCTCTTGAGCTTCTTTACGCTCTGTAATCACCTCAGTACTCATAATGATACCGCTAATTTTCCCAGCAATGTCAACCCAAGGACCGATTTCCCACTTGAGCCACTGTTGTTCACCATTAGCGCGAATAAACAAATCTTCTTCACACTCTGCTGAATAACCCTCTAAGCACCGTTGGTGTATTTTCTTCCAACCCTCAGGAGTTTCTGGAAATACCTCGTAGTAGCTTTTGCCAATGATGTTGTCATCAGATATGTTGTACTCTGAGTACCAGTTGCGACTAACAAACTGGTACCTCATCTGCTGATCGAACATGGCAATAGCTGCGGGTACATATTCCAAAAATCGGTTAAGCAGCTCTAGGTTGTTGCCTAATTCCGACTCAACCTGGCGTCGCTCTCTGATTTCAGCTTTTAAGACTTGATTAGCTGCTGCTAGTTGCTTTGTCCGTTCTAATATTCGTTGTTCTAACTCTTCATAGGCTTGGGTGAGGACATCATCCTCTAGCTTGCGCTTCGTGATATCCTGTACCACGGACACCACTCCGATGATGGTGCCATCAGATTCAATTAAGGGAGCATTGTGCCACTGGCAAAATATACTACTGCCATCTTGTGGATGGTAGTTTTCGGTAATGCAGTTGCTATACTGAAAATTCAAACAGTCTTGCAGAACTCGCTGGAACTGCTCTACGGAAGATTGCGGCTTGATCAATTGATGGGCACGATGTCCAAAGGCTTCCATCTTGGAATAGCCAAAAATTTTCTCGGCTACATGGTTCCACTGCATCACTTCACCATCCAGGCTCCACTCAATGAAACCAAGAGGAGTTTGCTCTACCAAGAGGGACAAGGTTTGTTGGGATCTCAGTAGTTCTTCTACGGTTTGCTTACGTTCAGCAATTTCCTTTTCCAGAGCTGTGTTAGTCGCTTCTAGTGGAGCTCGACTGGAGAATGCTAAGACTTTTGGCATCACTACTACTAGTGCGATCGCGCTAGAAAGAGAAAGTATGGCACTAGTCCCTTTGACTAAACCAGAGAGCCAATAATCGGGATGCCAAATTCTCCAGACCTCCAGCAAGTGACTGTTGCCACAGAACAAAACCCAGGCACTAAATAGTAATAAAATCTTGAGTAATGGCAGATCTTGGTTTTGAGACCAACAATAGATCAGCAACAGCAGAATAGAGTAATAGGATAGGGCAATTAGCAAATCCGATCCAGCATGAAGTCCAACTAATTCAGGCTTCCAGACATAGCAATGCTCCTGGGATAGATAATGACCGGAGAACATGTCTTGTAAGGTTTTGAGCATATGCCGTTGGTCAATTGGGCAAGAATTTCCAGCAGCACCGACGGTAACAGCAATGGTCAGATTAACCAGCTTGGTTTCGTACCAAGTAGCAGATCTCCCACTTATCCGTTGGAGTTAATTCCCTTTTGAAGTGGAACTGGGTATCAAGAAGGTAATCACCTCCGAGGACACTAAGACACACTTAGTTCTTATATTGTTAACGTTTTGACCACCGACTGTAAATCTGTGAAATTACGGAATTTTAACTTGCCCCATAACTCTTTGCCCAGAGAACTTTAAATCCCAATTTAGGAATTAGATAGCTCGATTTCTCTTTCTATTCCAAGATTGCAGCATCACCTGCCAGCATACCTGGCTGAAATAGAGAGTGATGTTCATAATACCCAATAACCGAGTGGCATCTTCTAGCATGGCTCGGGTTCCTTTTCCTGACAAATGGGAGAAGTCCACCAAACCAGATATGACAAATAAAATTGCCGCAATCATCAGGAGTATATATGGTGTAGCTCGAATTATCCTCCAAAAAGCTAATCCATAGAGGATGGCACCTATGCCATACATAAAATACACCGGCGCTTTGGAAATCCCTTGTTTTGCTAGTATTAAATTAATCCTGAAGACATCATCAATTAATAATATTCCAATGCCAAGGGCAGAGTATAAAAGAAATCGATTTATTTTTTGATTGGGCTGGATTTTGTTCAGCAATAACCAGCACCATAAACAAATGGTTACTACTACGCACCACATTAATTCAGACACAGCTGATAAAGTGCCGATGTAGGGGCGATTGAGAAGAAAAGGATCATCAAAAAGTCCTACGACTATATAACCCCTGTCCTGAATCTTGACATAGATACTTAAAACTAAAAATAGTATAATAACTAAGCTGTTATACCAAAGAATATAATTATCGTGGCGCAGCTGTTTTATAAGGATTTTCAGCATCGAGGTGAAACAGGTAAATAAGCAATTGTTTGTTGGGCTATATACTTAAGCTAACACAGGAGCTAATGGTAATCGGTCATTGCTCGGTAGTAGTGAGGAAAAATTACTGATTACTAATTTACCATTAAGGTAAATTTAATATAAAGCCCTGGTTGAAGCTGTTAGCCTTGTTTTCTTCTGTTAAATTAGTCTTGGCTTTTGCTTGTAAATCCGCAATTTTTTCTAAAAACTATCTGATTTCAATCTGGGTGAGGTACCTCGTCCTAGGTTAATTGGAGTCGGGAGTCGGGAGCGGTGCGACCCGTGGCGAATTTAATTCGCCAACGGAAAGCGCACCGAGGGAGTCGGGAGTCGGGTCGAAAATTATACCCATATCACCATCTGACCATCTGACCCATCTATCTTTTACGAGAAGAAAACAGCTCTACCTCTGTTCCCCTGAAGCTTTGTCTGTTCCAATTCTTAAGGAGGGTGTGATTCCATCTAGCCCTAAGCCATGAAAATGATTTAAACTGCTGTGGATGTGATTATAGATTTCAGTGATTGCCTATGCTCTATACTCAAGAGTACATTAGGGAAACTGAAGCAACCCGCGTGCGGGTACTCAGTGAAGCACTACCCTACATCCAAAAGTTTGCTGGTCGCACAGTCGTGGTTAAGTATGGTGGTGCGGCAATGAAAGACAGCAATCTCAAAGAACAGGTGATCCGGGATATTGTATTCTTAGCTTGTGTAGGTGTACGACCAGTCGTTATCCACGGTGGTGGTCCGGAAATCAATAGCTGGCTGGGGAAATTAGGGATTGAGCCACAATTTAAGAATGGTCTGCGGGTGACCGATGCTGCCACGATGGATGTAGTGGAAATGGTGCTGGTGGGTCGGGTGAATAAAGAGTTGGTCTCTGGGATTAACTACGCCGGTGGTAATGCTGTTGGGCTGTGTGGCAAAGATGGTAACTTATTCGTAGCACGCCCAGAAGGTCAAGAGGGTATTGGCTTTGTTGGGGAAGTGAGCACTGTGGATGTGCGGCTAGTAGAGTCTTTGGTCAATAGTGGCTACATTCCAGTAGTGTCTAGCGTGGCGGCTGATGATACTGGCCAAGCTTACAATATCAACGCTGACACGGTGGCTGGTGCGATCGCAGCTGCTTTAGAAGCAGAAAAGCTGATCTTGCTGACTGATACCGCTGGGATTTTGAAGGATCCATTAGACCCATCTAGCCTGATTCCTCAGCTAGATATTCAACAATCACGGCAGTTGATTGAGAGTGGGGTAGTGTCTGGTGGGATGATTCCTAAAGTGAACTGCTGCGTGCGATCGCTTGCTCAAGGGGTACGTGCGGCTCATATTATTGATGGTCGCATTCCCCATGCCCTGCTCCTGGAAATCTTCACCGATGAAGGAATCGGTTCGATGATTGTCGGATCAGCATTTACCAACTAAGCACAAATGGCCAATGGCAACTAAGAAATTGTTAATTGAAAATTAAAATTAACAATTAACAATAATTAATTATTAACAATTAATAATTAAAGAATGACTAATGGCTAATGAAAAATTTTCCCTAGAGTACCAGTCAGGAAAAGCTGCATTTGAACGAGGAGAGTATCGTGCTTCTATAGAGCATTTGACCACAGCCAGGAATTTGGTAAATCTATCCTCTGGGCTCGGGGGAGAGGTGCAAATGTGGTTGGTGATGGCTTATGAGGCAGCTGGGCAAAAAGCGGAAGCGATCGCACTATGTCAACAGCTGACTAGCCATCCTGACCTAGAAACCTCCAAAGAAGGCAAAAATTTACTCTATATTCTGCAAGCTCCTCAGCTTACTAGACCAGCAGAATGGATGACCAACATTCCTGACTTAGGTGCGATCACAGAAAGTGACGACCGGGAGAGTTATGTGAATTATAGGTCTTTTAGCGGACGCAAGCAGCCTAGCCTAGGCTTGGTACCAGAACCCCTAGATCCTGCTGAGATTAACACTAAGGATAATCAATTCGTCTGGCTAGCTGTTGGTTTGGTGAGTTTAACCCTGGGTGGATTGATTTGGTTTGGGCTTTGATATGACTAGCTAGCAGAGACTGTTTTTTTAACTTTGCTTAAATCCAAGGGTTGGGTGGGTCGCACCGCGTCGCAAAAAGCGCGGGTCGCACCGCTCCCGATTCCCGATTCCCGATTCCCGATTCCCGTTCCCCTCCTGGGAGGGGTTAGGGGTGGGTTCCGATTCCCGATTCCCGATTCCCTGCTCCCTGCTCCCTGCTCCCTAGAAAAATGTACCTCACCGAATTAAAAACTGCTATAGTCAGTTGATTAACTATCTGGGGCGGTTTTTTTATCCATCGCTTTGCTAGAAAAAAGACCTTTCTTGCTGATACTTCTCCAATACATTACTATACCTGTAATTAACATAAAAAGTAATCCTAAACCATTTAAAAGTACATAAATTGGCCTCAGTTGATCACCAAGGAATCTTCCTTCGTGAATCACCATTAAAAAGTGGGCTTGATCTTTGGAAAGCCCAAACCAGCTTCTCCCTAATCGATAGGCTATCCCGGTGATTGCTGTGATCATGAAAGGCAGTAAGATGATTGGAGCTAAGGTACTATGCAGTTTACGTAAAGTAGGCTGATTCATAGGATTTCGGCTGGTTTTTGATATTCTATAACATGATTACAGCATGTTATGGTATCAGTTTTGGGTTATGTATGTAACAAATCGACCTATTGTTTAAGAAATCCCTAAGGACACTAAGAAAAAAAGGAGAAGGGTTGGTGAAGTTAAATTTTGTGAGTTTAAGGCAGTTGGTTAGTGGAACTCTGGGGCATTTACGGGTTCTGGGGGTGATTGTGCTGGCATCAGTGCTACTGTCTGGTTGTGTCAAATATGATCTTGGGGTCAGGTTTGACGGTGAACACCATGGCAAGATTGTCCAGCAGATCAAGCTTGGAGAACAGCTGACAAAGTTGAGCGATGCTGAAGCGACTGAATGGCTCAGAAGTCTCGAAAGTCGGGCAAAGCAGCTTCAGGGGAAAACTCAGCGCCTCTCAGACCGAGAAATTGCGATCGCAATTCCCTTTAACAACGGTAAGGAATTAGTATCCAAGTTTGAGCAGTTTTTTAACCCAGTTGGTCACCCAGAAGATGCCCGATTAGCACCAGAGAGTGATAGTAACCCCAGTTTTAACTCTAATTTACGCCTAGATCAAAACAACTTTCTGGTGGTGCAACGAAATCACTTAAGCTATGACCTGGATTTGCGCAGCCTAGGGGTAATCAACTCTGATAATGGCAAGATTGTGGTTACTGCTGGTTCACTGTTCGATTTGCAGTTTAGCCTAGAGACCCCTTGGGGAGCACACAGTATTGAGAAATCCCCCAATGTCATTAGCCCCAAAATTTATGATGATGGACATCAGCTAGTTTGGACACTGCAACCTGGTCAAATTAACCATATCGAAGTGGCATTTTGGCTACCCAGTTTCCTAGGTATTGGTATGATTATTATCATACTGGTGGTATTAGGTGGTTTCTACATAAAATACAAGTCTTTCCCCTGGGAAAGAACTGAAACTAATCAACCAGCAATACCATCAAAGGTGATGTAGTTTAAACCAGTTAGAGTTATACCAGTTAGAGAAACCAGTAATAGCTATTGGTTTCTTAACCACTAAGTTAATCAACATTAACTGGTAAGCATTCAGCCGTTAGCTGTCAGCCGTGAGCCTTTGGCTCACGCTACGCGAACAGCCTAATGCTTAAAATAAACCTCGAACCAAAAAATTTAACAGTTCGAGATTTTATCAAATTGAAAGTCTGGGTAAAAGCCCATCTAAGCATTCAGCAGTCAACCATTGGCCTTTGGCAAAGTGTGCCCATAAGCACATCAAGTAGCGTGCCCATAGCCCATAAGCTGATACGCGACACGCTGATAGCTGAATGCTTACGTTAACTTTCTATCATCTTATGAATAATTGTGGTTGGAGCACTTTGGTAATAAATTTGGCAGGATAACGGTTGCAGTAAATCCTGCTTATACTAGCCAGAATTGTTCTGAGTGCGGCGAAATTGTGAAAAAGTCTCTATCAACTAGAACCCATATTTGTAAGTGTGGATGTCAGTTAGATTCGCCGAAGGCGACGCTACGCGAACGAGACCATAACGCCGCCATTAACATCCTCGCCCATAGCATTGGGTACGGTGGGGCACATCGGAACCCTGGTCTTAGACCGAAACGCTTTCGGAGAACTGTCCTCTACTCTTCCTGGTTCCGACCTGGTTGAGCAAGACGGTTCTGTGAACAAAGAATCCCCGCGTCTTTAGACCGGGGAGTGTCAAATTCCTTTGCAACGAGCCAGAAAGATTGCTCAGTATCGTCAGGCAGAACGAAAGTTGATTCGACCATAGAGTTAAGTGCAACATTTTTGAATTAAGAATTAAGAATTAAGAATTAAGAATTAAGAATTAAGAATTTGGAATTCTACATTCTACATTCTACATTCTTAATTCTGCATTCTACATTCTACATTCTTAATTCTGCATTCTACATTCTACATTCTTAATTCTGCATTCTACATTCTACATTCTACATAAGACATCAAACTGCTTGTGGTTGCATTTGTGGCTGGAACTGGAACAGGGAGAATACCACATTGCGGCGGATATCGATCATCATTTCCAAGAACATCTCATAGCCTTCCTGCTTATACTCAATCAGGGGGTCTTTTTGGCCATAACCTCGTAATCCCACTGACTCCCTTAGGGCATCCATGGATTGTAAATGCTCTCGCCAGAGGTTATCGATTTGATTCAAGATAAAGAATCGCTCCGCTTGCCGCATTAGTCCTGGCTGAATTTGATCGACTTGAGCTTCCTTGATATCGTAGGCTTTGCGGACTTCTTCATGGAGGAAGGTTTTGATTTCCCCGACCGTCATATCTTCTAGATGCTGTGGTTCTAGATCTTGCAGTAAGTAGACAAATTCTTTGACCTTTCCTACCAAGCTCTCTAAATCCCACTCTTCTGGTGGTAACTCTGGGTTAACGTAGGCGTCTACAATATCACTCATAGTCTTTTCGGCATACTGGATGACTTGTTCTTTGAGGTCTAGTCCTTCCAGCACTCGCCGTCTTTCTGCATAAATTGCCCGCCGTTGGTTGTTCATTACCTCGTCATACTCAAATACCTGCTTCCGGGTATCGTAGTAGAAGGTTTCCACTTTCTTCTGGGCATTTTCTAAGGAGCTGGTGAGCATCCCGGATTCGATGGGCATATCTTCCTCAACCCGGAACATATCCATCATTTTTGCTACGCGATCGCCTCCGAATATCCGCAGCAGATTGTCTTCCAAACTGAGGAAAAATCGGGTAGAACCGGGGTCCCCTTGCCGTCCAGCTCGTCCTCTGAGCTGGTTATCAATACGGCGGGATTCATGACGTTCAGTACCAACAACGTGCAGGCCACCTTTTTCTACCACCTCATCATGTTCTCGGGTGGTGAATGCGTCATATTCCCCTCGAATTGCTTTATAGACTTCCCGCAGCTTTTGAATAACTGGGTCATTGGTGGGAGCATTTTCTGAAGCGATCGCTAATTTCTCTTCTGCTTCTAGTTCCGGTAAACTCTGCTGTCCATATTGTTCAACTGCAAAATTTACTGCCTCTTTTAGGCTTTGTTCCGTTTCCCGGGACAATTTGGTCGGGAAAATCTGAGGGCTAACTTTCCAGCTTTTCGGTTTCTTTCCTGGAGCAAACCCAACAGCATCCGATTTAGGCTTGGCAGTAGTTACCGCTATGGGGGCAAAGGCTTCGTCTTCCTCCGGCTGCACTATTTTGGGCATAAAATATTCCCGTAGCTTCAGCCGTGCCATGAAGTCAGCATTACCTCCCAAAATAATATCTGTTCCTCGCCCGGCCATGTTGGTGGAAATAGTCAAAGCTCCTTTCCGTCCTGCCTGAGCCACAATTTCTGATTCCCGCTCTACATTTTCGGGTTTAGCATTGAGCAGGTTATGGGGTACCCCTTTTTCGGCTAACAGACCCGACAACAACTCGGATTTTTCTACACTCGTGGTTCCCACTAGCACCGGACGGCCTTGTTCATGGAGTTCAGCACATTCTTCTGCTACTGCCCTCCACTTAGCTGGCTCGGTCTTGTAAACCACATCGGAAACGTCTCGACGTTTAGAGGGTTTGTTAGTGGGAATAATCGTAACTTGCAAGTTGTAGATTTTTTCAAATTCCGCTTCTTCTGTTTTCGCGGTACCTGTCATACCGGCGAGTTTGGGATAGAGCAAGAAGAAATTCTGATAGGTAATGGTTGCCAGGGTTTGGGTTTCATTTTGAATGTCTACCCGTTCCTTGGCTTCTATGGCTTGGTGTAGACCATCACTCCACCGGCGTCCTGCCAACACTCGGCCAGTGAACTCGTCTACAATCACTACTTCCCCATTCCGCACGATATAGTTGACATCTTTCTGAAAGAGTTCCTTAGCCTTCAGGGCATTGGAAATATAATGAGCCCAAGGGTCTTTGGGGTCGTACAAATCTTTAACCCCTAGAAGTTGCTCTGCTTCGATAAAGCCTTCATCGGTCATCAAGATGTTACGGGCTTTTTCATCAACTTCGTAGTGTCCTAGTTGTTCAGCATTGTCTGGATCTTCTGGATAGAGCATGCGGGCAATTTCTGCGGCCTTAATGTACTTCTCGGTCGGTCGCTCCACTTGCCCAGAAATAATCAGTGGGGTTCTGGCCTCATCAATCAGTACTGAGTCTACTTCGTCAATGATGCAATAATTAAATGGACGTTGCACCACATCTGACATTGCTGTGGCCATGTTGTCCCGGAGATAGTCAAAGCCTAACTCACTGTTGGTGCTATAGGTAATATCACAGGCATAGTTCTTTTGCCGCTCGACCGGGGACATGCCCGATTGAATCAGCCCGACCGTCAGACCTAGGAAGCGATGAACTTGTCCCATCCATTCCGCGTCCCGACGGGCTAAGTAGTCGTTAACGGTTACAATGTGAACCCCTTTACTATCGATGGCATTGAGGTAAGCTGGTAGAGTAGCCACCAGGGTTTTTCCTTCACCAGTTTTCATCTCTGCGATTTGTCCTTTGTGCAGGACAATGCCACCCATGACTTGGACATCATAGTGACGCATACCCAGCACTCGCTTTCCTGCTTCCCGCACTACAGCAAAGGCTTCTGGCAGAATTTGATCAAGAATTTCATCACGCTCTTGACTAGTGTTGGCTTTCTCCAGCTGCTGTTTAAACTCTGTGGTTTTGCCCCTGAGTTGTTCATCCGATAGTTGCTGGATGTCTTCTTCGAGGAGGTTAACTTCTACAACATCAGGTTGGTACCGTTTGAGCTTACGTGCGTTGGGATCACCAATTAGTCTCTTAAGCATAGCAGGAGAGGGAGATGTATAGTTGTGGGATGTATAATTGTGCGTTTAGGTACACTTTTATAGATATACTACCAAACTCCTGTGTCAAAATATGGGAAAATAGGGTAATAGGTAATTCAGCACTGACCCAACTATACCTTATTCTTTTGCTTGGGATACCCATCATGCCATCATCCCATCTTAAGCATTCAGCATTCAGCATTCAGCATTCAGCTAATGGGCTACGCCCACGCTACTTGAGGTGCTATCAGCTAATGGGCTACGCCCACGCTACGGGAACGGCGGACGCTACGGAAGGTTTAGTTTAAGCTGACCGCTGACCGCTGAATGCTTACATCCCATCATCGCTTTTCCATTCCTGCGATCGAGTCACTCTTCCAAGGAGAAATTAAAACAATTAATCGCCGGAATAGGTAAGTAATCATTCTTTTTGAAAGGTATGGTGTCAGGGATTTTAATCCTTCTCGCTGGACTTTTCTGAGGTAAAAGACAATTCCTCTGAAAAAATCATGCCAGCGTCTCCCCCAGTATTCTTTCTGAATTCCACCTGGATCAAGACGTATATTGTATGGATTGTAATTATATATATTTAATGAATTGAGTTGAGTTAGACCTTCTTGAGCGGCAAACTGTTCATAAGTGATGCCATTGTTCCGAAACTGGGGATTAGTATCGGGATAAATCCATTCCGATACCATCCAATCTTGACTAGCAAACAAGAATTCTGCACAGTTTTTCGTTACCTGAGCATATTTCAGTCTAATCCCAATGGGAATTTCAGCCCAAGGACCATGCTGCCAGACGAAATCTGGGTCAAAAAATGCTTTAAATGCCAAGTCTTTGCCATTAATTCTCAGGCGAGCTACCCGACCAACCATGCCAGCTCCAGCTATTTCTACCTCAACCTTCATTCCCCCTGTAGATAGCATTTCAGGATGAATTGGAGCTGGTTGTGTAGGCAAATCCTGGCAGGGCAAATCCTGGTATAGCATGGCCTTGGAATATAACCCCTTGGGGTTGACTTCTAATTTTTCTCTGGAAGGCTTCACCTCTCTTGGTGCGCTTTCCCTAGGTCGGGAAACCCGACCGGGGTCGCACCGCTCTACAACAGATTTTGGACTGTGCTGACATACTCTGGTTTTTTTTACTAAAATAAATCTCTTGTTTACCCTACCTAATCTAAGCCGCACTCTTTTTAGGTAGAGTGTGACTCGGTGTCCTTCTGAGGAGGTACTACTGACATAGTTGGCTAATTTGTCGAAAAATTGTCTTAACTCTTTGATGGTAATCCCGTTAGTTACATCCAGTAGCTCGGAAGGTGGTGGATAAAAGTATAGCTTTTTTTGACCAGTAGATTTGATCACCTGTTGGCAGAGGGCATGAAATTTCCTGGGAGACATCAGTTTTTGCTGAGCCTGACGTATAATTGGTGCGACGAGCGATTCCTCCCACTGCTGGTAATCTGCCATGGTATTATCCTTTTTCTGCCAAATTTATTATTATCTACTGTTTTAATCATCTTTGAGATCTAAACTTCACACTTCTTAACTATTTTGGTGAGGGGTGAGGGTTGGTGGTCAGTAATCGTAAGCATTCAGCAATCAGCCTTCAGCCTTCAGCCTTCAGCCTTCAGCCTTCAGCCTTCAGCCTTCAGCCTTCAGCCATTCCCCTAGCGTGCCCATAGGCCAAGGCTCAAGCTAAGGAAACAGCAGACTTAACTCAGATTAAACAAATGCTTACCTCTTTTATTCAAAATGCTTTCCTCATCAATAAGAATGTGCATAACCCATGAGCTGATACGCGACACGCTGATAGCTGTTCGCACCTCAAGGAGCGTGGCCATTCGCGTAGCGTGGCCAACGGCCAAGGCCAAGCGTGCGCGTAGCGCATTAGCTGAATGCTTACGTTCCTTTGGAACCGCTTCGCGATCGCATAAAAATACCACCAGAGAGGGGGGTATGGGAACATTCGTTAAGGTAAGCTACGTCTATCTCGTCTATCTGTGTAAGTATTTAGCGATCAGTTATCAGCTATCAAGGATGGATCTTTAGTTCGACTCTCTTGGTGCGCCTTCCCTAGGTCGGGAAACCCGACCGGGGTCGCACCGCAAAAACACCTGACTAAAAAGGTGAAACAAACCTAACTAAACGCCTTTAGCTGATAGCTGACGCTTTTACCTCATCTATCGCTAGCTGAAATAGCATTGCTCTTCCACAGGAGGTCAGCAATATGAAATTCTCAATTGTGCTTCTCACAGGACTGATGGCTCTAGTGCCTGTCGCTCCAGTTAAGGCTGAAAGCGGTGCGACCCCGGTCGGGTTTCCTGACCTAGGGAACGCGCACCAAGAGAGTCCCATCGTTGTTGGGGATAGTAACCGAGACGTTCTCATCTCTTCATTCGGGCGTAAATACAAGAATCGTTCACGCCGCAGGCGTCGGCGCATCTATTATCCCAGGCGTGGGCGTGGGCGGGTGCGCATCTATTCTCCTAAGCGTGGGGGGGTGCGAATCTATTCTCCTAGGCGTGGGCGCGGGCGAGTCTATTATCCCAAGCGCAGGGACGATGAAATCTACTATCGTAACCGTAGGGGAGTAAGAATATATTCTCCCAGGCGCAGGCACGATTCGATTTTTTATCGTTACTAAAAGATTCAAATCCGATTGGTATCGATCACCATTAAGGGAAGTTTGTATTATAGTAGTATATGTAATACAAACTTCTTTAATATGACACTTGGGTTGGACTATAGTCCGGTTGACAACTCACAAGACCTTGAGCAGATTGGGGTGATTATATCTCAGTGCTTTGGGGTTTCCGTAAGTGACTGTGAGGCTTACATTGAGCGTATTGGTATTGACATACTCACCGTTCTTCCAGAACGGTGATTCTTGACAGATCATCGGGGTGTGCTGTCGTTCGCGCCCCGCGTGACCTACGGTCTCAACAGTCTTACCGCCCCTCCTTGCCCGTTTTAAGTCGTGCCGATGCCCCATGCCGACTTTTTCTATATTTCTGGCAGCGTTTTCGTCTCTGTCTTGTTCAGTTTTGCAGCTCATGCAGAGTATTGAACGAACAGACAAATCGAGTTTGCCCCACTTAAACCCACAATCTGAACAGACTTGACTGGTAGGCTCCCAACGACTTATAACCCGAAAATCCCTACCATATTTGTCTGATTTCCCTTGAGCTAGAGCTCTAAACTCTGACCACCCTTGCTGACTAATAGCTCGCGCCAGCTTGCGGTTTTTAACCATTCCTGACACATTAAGGTCTTCCAAGACGATTACTTGGTTTTCGCTAACTACCTTGGTTGACAACTTATGCAGAAAATCTTTTCTTTTGTTGGCGATCTTGTTGTTTAGTTTTGCGATCTTAATGCGAGTCTGTTCCCTCCGGTTAGACCCTTTGGGCTGTTTAGCGAATTTTCGTTGAGTTTTGCGTAACTTTCGATCTAATCTTGAATAGTCAGGGCTTTTAGCTTGACTCCCATCGCTCATTACAGCAAAAGTTTTGATACCTAAATCAATTCCAATGCTTTGGTTCTTGGCATTGATTTGAACAGGCTCAATGTCTAGGACAAAACTCAAGAAGTAATTGTTAGCACAATCCTTGATAATAGTTACAGAACTTGGATTGGAAGGTAATTCCCTAGACCAGATCGGCTTAACTATCCCAATTTTGGCCAAGTAGACTCCATCGCCTTGAATAGAAAAACCTCTACGGGTTAACCTTGCTGATTGGTTGTTAGATCGCTTTTTGAATCGTGGAGACCTGACTTTTCGTCCTTTTCGTTTTCCATTGCGCGACTCAAAGAAATTATTAAAAGCCATACCCAAGTCAGCAACAGATTGCTGCAAAGGAACGACTGACACTTCAGACAGCCATTTCCTTTCTTCAGTCTTTTTTGCTTGAGTAATAACCAGTTTCTGTAGGTCTCCAGATTTCAGAACCTTCTTGGATTTCTTGCAAATAGCCAAGGCATCATTCCAAACCACTCGCACACAGCCAAAGAGTTTTGCTAACTCCTGCTTCTGTTGGTCAGTTGGGTAAAAACGATACTGATATCTGGCTTTCACTTTTTTTATCTAAGTTGGCCTGTAGTATGATTATAGTATAGTCTACAGAATTTGGCAATGAGATTCCGGAATATTGACACAGTATCACAAAGAACGCAAATGCATTTGATATGTGTAACAAAATATCGCCAAAAAATACTAACCTCTGAAAGCCTCACAGCTATTGAGAACTCGTTCAAAGAAGTAGCAAAGAAGATGAATTTTGAGATTAGGGAGTTCAATGGAGAGTCCGATCATATACACACACTGATCGCTTTCAGCGCGCCAAAGGCGATTAGCCCGAAGGGCTACGCTACGCGATCGCTTTCAGTGCGCCAAAGGGGATTTTAAAATTACTATCCGAGGTTTAGCGTCTTTGTATACTGGTTTATATAGTCCTAGACAACTGCAACTTACAGGTTATTTGAAAGCCACAAACGAAGCGTTGTCAGTAGCGACATTATTGTTTTCTGGAGCTGAACCTTGGATGCCTGGTATATTTTGAGGTAAGCATTCAGCGGTTTTCAATTGGGTCAGGTACAGATTCCTGGGTTTTAGGGAACAGGGAGCAGGGAACAGGGAAAAAATCCTGTGTACCTCATAGTTAAGAAAAAGGCTGTATGCACTACGCGAACAGCGGTCAGCGGTCAGCGGTCAGCGTTAGGTCACAGGCTAGAAGCCTGTGCCACGATTATCCTGATTATCGATCCTGGCCAGCTAAACATGAGGGTGTCACCCCTCACACTAATTACCACAGAAAAGCCTATGTTGTATAAATGAATGTGAGGGTTAAAGATCAGGTATTAATTTATACCAAAGTCTCTTTAATGACCTCTTTTTAATCACAAAATACGTCGTATTAATAGACAATCATGAAACAAATTCTGCTGAAAAGCTTTCAGGCTTTTCTGATCTGTACGGTATTCATGTTTTCAATCGTCAGTCAACCCGCGATGGCGTCTGACGATTTTTTGGCCGAAACTCCCTACGACATCGTGATCCTCAATGGACGGGTAATGGATCCTGAAACCGAGTTTGACGCAGTCCGAAATGTTGGCATCAAGGATGGCATTATTGCCACCATTACCGAAGCTGACATTTCTGGCACAGAAGTGATTGATGCCAAGGGAATGGTTGTTGCTCCAGGGTTTATCGACACCCATTTTCATGCGGTTGACCCCTTTGCCACGAAGATGGGGTTGCGTGATGGTGTCACGACTGGGATGGATCTGGAGTTGGGTGCGCTCAAGGTTAAAGAGTGGTATGACAAAAAGGCTACCGATGGTTGGCAGATGAATTACGGTACAACTAGTAGCCTCATTCTCCATCGGATGAAGGTACATGATCCTGAAGTAATCTTTAATGAACCCGTCGATTTTTCAAACTTACAATCTTATCTGGAGGATGCGCTTGAAGATGACGTGCCTGGATGGTCTGTCAGCCGCAGTAGTCTTGAGCAGATGAATCAGATCATGGAAGCAATGGATGAGGATTTACGCCAGGGTGCTATTGGTGTTGGCGTTGGTGCTGCTTACATGGCAAGTGGCCTTAACAGCTACGAGCAATTTGAGACCCAGCGAACTGCAGCTCGATACGGGCGACTGATGTCTGTTCATACGCGATATCACCCCAGCACGGAACCTCCAACTGAAGCTCCGATTGCCCTGGATGAGGTCTTGGTTAATGCCATGTTGCTGGACGCTCCCCTGCTACTTGCCCATGACAACGACTATGGCTGGTGGGAGAACGAGGAAAAACTACAAATGGCTCGGAAGAAGGGGTACAACGTTTGGAGTGAGCACTACCCCTACGAGGCTGGCTCTACGCCTATCAGCGCTGACTTCCTCCGTCCTGAAATGTGGGAAGATAAGTTTGGCTATCGCTATGAATATACGGTCTACGATCCGTTAGCCGACGACTGCCTGGATCGAGATGGCTATGATAATCTCATGAAACACAATCCAGGACAGGCGGTTGTTGTATTCATTCCCTACCGAGAACCCTGGATTCCGTATTGGTTAAGCATTCCCGATATGACAGTCGGGGCTGATGGTATGGCAGGAGTTGGGAAAGATAATACACTTTTGCCATGGGAAGCAGACTATACGGAGTTTGCAGGCCATCCTCGAACAGCGGGAGCCTTCGCAAAAACATTAAGCCTTGCACGTGAGGAAGGTGTACCGCTGATGTTTACCTTGTCACAGACAAGCTACTGGAGTGCTAAACATTTGGGGGATGCAGGTCTCGAAGCGATGCAGCAGCGAGGTCGATTACAGGAAGGTAAGATCGCTGATTTGACTATATTCAATCCTCTCACTGTGACAGATAATTCCACCTATAAAGATGGCGAAAATGGTCTGCCTTCTACGGGAATTCCCTATGTCATTGTCAACGGTACCGTAGTTGTGAAGGATTCTGTAGTTCTCCCGGTCAAACCTGGTCAATCCATTCGCTATCCCGTAGAAAATCAAGGGCGTTGGGAAGAGCTGGATAAGGAGAAGTGGCTGAAAGAATTCACGATTATTGCCCCCAACATTCCCGATCTTGATTATACCGGAGCACATGAAAAACTGAGTAAATTCACGATAAGTACTCCCAGCTTTTTCAATCTTGATGATTGTAGAGAAGCAGATCAAAAGTTGCGGGATTTAGGGGGCTTGACCAAAACCAGACGATCGCCCATTCATACTTCAATTCAGCAACGCCAAAAGTTGTATCCTCTGAAGGGGGTAAGCCTAAATACATCGACACCACCACAAGATATTAATTTATGTTGCATTAAAACCAAAGGAGACAAATCTTGTGACTCAACCGAGGATAGTTATCAATAAACCCGGCCTTGTCTTGATCCAGTCGCTCATGGGGTAAACCACGGCAGTCGCTCATGGTTTGTTCGCGAAGCGTCGCCTTTGGCGATAGTTACCGTAAGATAGTGGAGCCTTAATCAATAAGTTTTAACCCTTTTCTGCATAACCTGCTAACTATAAAGGCTCCACTATCTAAGGTTTCGTCTCCGGGGGGACCCCCAAGACCGCGCTGCCTCCCCAAGACCGCGCTGCATCGCTATTGTGCTTATTGACAAGGGATTTTATACATATAGTGTTAATTGAATTAAATAAACACTATATGTAGGAATAAAAAAATTAGATGGGTTTACCTTGGCAAATACACGAATTCGCCATGTCTATGGATGGTGGGACCTTCTTTAAACGGCGTTGCTTAATCATGGAATGATTTGAGTTTTGTGGAACGGGCATCAGACGTGGAACGGGCATCTTTTAGGTGCGCATCAGGCGTGGAACGGGCATCTTGCCCGTTTCATTTCCCGGCGGGCAGGATGAACACTCTACTCCCGGCGGGCAGGATGCCGATCCTACTTCTATTTATTCCTTGACTGACGCAACGCCTAAAAATTTGCGTATCTCGCGCCGATACTAAACCAGGCAAAATAACCGTTTCTCTAGTTTTCAGAGTGTCTTGTGCCTTATGCCGGTCTGAAATAAGTATACCACACTAGGCGGTTAAAACCGCCCGTGTCGCGGTTCCTCCCTGGGATGAATGCACAGGGCTTCCCCGCTTCCGTCCTAATTTCGGTGAGTTTACAAATGATATTTTTGTGGCAAAGTCCTACAAAAATTGGCAGAATATCTTTCGATTGGTCTGTTGCCTTTAGTCGCTTGATCATTGCAGAATCGTCCCTTTGAGTTTAACCCTTTCATTAACTAACAAGGAGTATCCCTAAATGATGAGATTGAAATCACTCTGGCTAAGTTTATTGGTGGCGATCGCCCTGGGTAACATCTTTATGCTCCCCGAATTTGCTCAAGCTTCTAACTCCGATCCAGCCCATTGGCTGGTGGCAGGGAATGAAATTCAGATCCTATCCCAGGGTGTCCCTTGTGACCGTACGATCGCAATATCCGACGCTATGAACATCCTCGTTAAGGATAAAGTCGGCACGGCAGGAGTCGCAGCCCGCCCCGTCGAGGGAGGATGTTTAATCTTGCTGAATGCCAAAAAGTGGTTTCCGATGGCGAGTACGGTTAAAGTTCCCATTGCGATGGCACTACTTGACCAAGTAGACGCGGGGAATCTTCGATTGGATAAGTTGGTTGAGATTGACGACTCCGAGTGGGTTTTATCACCCGTGGTCGCGAGTGAATTTGTTCACCCAGGTGTAGCCCTTTCGGTGGCAAATCTGATTGAAGTCATGATCACTCAGAGTGATAACACCACCACTGATGTCTGTCTGCGCCTAGTCGGAGGCCCCGATGCTGTCGATGACTATGTCACTTCACTGGGCATCAAAGGCATGGATATCTCTCGCTACATGCGAGGGTTGCTTGAGAATTTCTACGGGTTAGCTAGTGGACGAGAGAACATCCCGAAAGCTGCCGAATTCCTACAAAACAACCCTGAGAAGGTAGCCGCCCCTAATCAGGCGTTTGAGGCTGATCCCAGAGATCAGGTTAAACCACCTGCCATGCTCGATCTATTGCTTAAGCTGTTCAACGGTGATGCCTTGTCGCCAGACAGTACCCAATTTTTGCTTGGTATTATGGGTCGGACAAAAACGGGATCTGGACGCCTCAAAGGATTGTTGCCGTCTGGCATCCTCGTCGAGCACAAGACCGGTACAGTGGGCGGTGTTGCCAACGACGTGGGATATATCCGACTCCCGGACGGACGTAGAATGGCAATCGCCGTCTTTACAAAAACCAGCACAACAGCCCCTCAGGAGCGCGATCGTGCAATTGCGGAAATTGGCAGACTGCTTTTTGATGTCTATCTCACTGAAACGCCGCAATTAATATTCTGAATTCTGCTTTAATTAGGACGGGGGGCGTTGCTTAATAATGGAATGATTTGAAGAGTTTTGTGGAACAGGCATCTTGCCTGTTCCTGATATTTTCACCGCAGGCAGGATGCCAACCCCACTCATATTCATTCTTTGGATCAGCAACGCCGGACGGGGCACGGAGTTAGGTGGCAGTGTTACCGGTTTACACAAGTAGGGTGGCGTTGCAGATTTACAAGCATCAATAACTGTTCGTTGACCGTCAGCAATATATTTTTCTGCTAATGGTTGATCATTAATGTAGACCTTTCCATCTTTAAGTTCTACTTTGTCACCTGGTAAACCAACAACACGTTTAATAAATGCGTTCCTGAAGTTTGGCTTTTTGAGAGTATCAGTAGGGTTAAATACTATCATATCTCCTCTCTCTGGATCTTGGAAGCGATAACTTAGCTTTTAAATAATCAGGGGGTCATTAATTGGGAGCGTAGGTAACATCGATCCAGCCGGTATGTAGCCAGCTTCTAAAACATATGCTTTCACACAAAACTCCAAACCAAACTCACAAATACCAAAAATCATTAGGAGTAGAGAAATAGTTCTGGAGGGGCGACAAGTCGCCCCTCCAGGATTTCAAAACCAATCAATAGTCAAAACTCCAGTCCAAATTTCCTTCTATTTTTACCACACCCCACACCCGGTCAGCCTTTCTACTTTTTAGCCTTGTTGTCACCCCCTCAGGAATTTTTCAGAGGCTTGTCACTCTTGAGTTTTATTCAACCAAGCCCTTAAATCATCAAGATTAGAGAAATCTAAGCAAGCTTGACTCAACCCTTCCAACTGCTCCAGTGATAGTTCACTAATTTGCTGTTGCAGTTCACTGGGTATTTCTCCTAAGCTACGGGATAGCAGACGCAGTATCAGTGCTCGTTCTCGTTGTGCTCCTTCTTCTCGACCTTGTTTGAGCCCTTCTTGTAACCCTTCTTGTCTAGAAGTCTCGACAATATTATTCATATCCCGGTAATATTTGAGACTGTTTTGGTAGTTATCCTGTTCACTTGGGGAAAAATTGGCAATTTCTGCCACGTCAAACAGTTGATTAAAAATCGACTCTTGGAAAGGTTGAGGGCGATTGTTTAATTCTGAGAGATTTTTCAGAACAAATAGCGGGAGCAGGTCAAAGTTGCAGAACAGATGAACTATGTACCATCACAGCAAGCTTAAACGGGTGCATCTCAGTGTCTTGATGCAAAGCGCGAGTGGGGAGGGGCTGTGTGCGGAACTTGCTTCCGCACCTTCTAAGCCCCGTGGGAACCCCCTTTGGCGGCGCTGCATCGCTTTTGCAATTAGGCAAAAATTCGGGATAAAATTCCCACACTCCTGACACTCGCCGCGCCCCCGCCCCGCGCCCCCGCCCCACACTTCCGATCTTTTTGACAAATATAGCGGTTTGGGTCGCTGTTGGATATTGCGGTAAGAATTTTGCTCATGGGGTGCAACAAGTCTGTGGAGAGCAAGTGCGGGGGTCGGTGATGGGAGCAGGTCAATTTTGTAAGAACACTTGAACTACAAACCCTTGAACTATAGTGTTTTCCGGGTTTCAGTAGCAGTTATCAGTCATTTTAGTACATTTGTTATGGGAATTTGACATGCTCCCGAGGTGATTGAGCGAACATCAAAGGAATTTGAAACATTACCAAAACGATGGATTTTCGAATGGACATTTGGCTGGCTGAATCGATTTCGGCGTTTGAGCTGCATATTATGAATTGTACAGAACCATTGCGTGAAGGGATGATTTACGGGGAGCTGATTCGTTTAATGACTCGCCGACTGGCTTCTTAAGGTTTTGTTTAGAAATCAGCTCTCAGATTGTGATATTCTTTCTCAAGAGGCTAGATGACTATCTATCAGGAGCCAGCAGCTAAAATGTATTTATTGTGCGATCCAAAATCAAATGTTGAACGCAATATACTTGAAGCTCATAGCATAAAAGACTTCAACGCATCTACCGTCAAAAAAATGTTCAAACTAATTAAGCAGTTTGGATATGTTATTATTCAGCTAAGGTCGTCACAGCACAAAGAAAATTTATTAAAATTATCGCAATATTTTGGCTCGATTATCAAGCATGAACACTCAGATAAACATGGAATTGTACCCGTAAGCCCTCGGGAAAATAGTCCTGGATATGTCAACACAACGACAACAGAACTAGCGTTACATACAGATGGTTCTTTTGCTGTGGAGCCACCAAAAATAGTAGCCCTCCAGTGCGAAGTTGCTGTAGCAAGTGGTGGTTTAACCACTATTGGAGATGGTAGATTACTGTATGATTATCTAACTCGTACAAATCCCTGTGGATTATTGAATTTATTTCAACCCGATGCCATAACAGTCCAGAGAGAAAATAGACAATCTACTAAACCGATTTTTGAAGAACATGAGAGTAGAACACGGATCAGATTTAGATGGGATGATGCTGTTAAAATTTCAGTAAAACCAGAAGATTTACCAATAATTAAGACAATAAAATATTTTTTTAATCGACCAGAAAATATGTTACAGTTTCAATTGCAGCCTCAGCAAATTATAATCATGGATAATTCCAGAATATTGCATGGTCGAACTGCTTTTAAGCAGGGAGCAAAAAGGTGGCTTAATCGCGTTTGGTTTGATGGTAAATCAGATTATAGTGAAGAGCTTTGCTTTGGTTTTTCTCCGAGGAAAACCTTAGAGGAATTCAAAAAAGAATGTTGTCTTTAAGTAAAAGGAGGAAAAAACAATGCGAATTATGTTAAAGTCAAAAATCCACAGGGCTCAAGTAACAGAGGCTAACGTCAACTATGTTGGTAGCATTACGGTGGATCGAACCCTGATGGAAAAGGCGGATTTGCTACCTGGAGAAAAAGTACTAGTGGTGGACAATACTAATGGCAACCGTCTAGAAACTTACGTCCTAGAGGGAGAAGCCGATTCAGGAGTGATTTGCATGAATGGCGGCTCCGCCCGTTTAGTTTGTCCAGGGGACATTATTACTTTGTTAGCGTTTGACGTAACAGACGAAATCAATCCACCGAAAAAAATTCTGGTTGATGAGAATAACAAATTCCTCCAGTATGTATAAATAATGAAACTAGCAGCACGAGTTAATCAAGTCAGTCCTTCCCTAACATTGGCAATTACAACTAAAGCTAAGGCAATGAAAGCCGAGGGGCTTGATGTGTGCATTTTCGGTGTAGGTGAGCCTGACTTTCCTACCCCAGCTCATATTACCGCTGCTGCTAGGAAAGCTTTGGATGAAGGCAAAACTCGTTATAGTACAGTAGCTGGAGAATGGGGGTTGCGAGAAGCCATCGCCCAAAAGTTACAAACTGATAACAATCTCTGCTATTCTCCAGAAAATGTCTTGGTCACCAATGGGGGTAAGCACTCTTTATTTAACCTCATGCAAGCCCTCATTGAAGCAGAAGATGAAGTGATCATTCCTGCACCCTACTGGGTTAGCTATCCGGAAATGGTAAAGTTAGCAGGAGGAAGACCAATAATCGTTGACACCCATGAGGAAAATAGTTATAAAATTACTCCCGTTCAACTTCGTCAAGCAATAACCTCCAAAACACGGTTATTTGTACTCAACTCCCCCTCAAATCCCACAGGAATAGTTTATACCCCTGAAGAGATTCGAGCCTTGGCAGATGTAGTAGTTGAAGAAGATATCCTAGTAGTTTCGGATGAGATTTACGAACATATTATCTATGATGGTGCTCAACACTTGAGCATTGGCGCTGTCAGTCCGGAAATATTTCCCCGCACTCTAACTAGTAATGGTTTTGCCAAGGCTTACTCCATGGGGGGGTGGCGGGTTGGCTACCTGGCTGGCTCCCAAGAAGTAATCCAAGCTATGAGCAAGATTCAAAGCCACAGTACCTCTAATGTATGTACCTTCTCTCAGTATGGGGCAATCGCAGCTTTATCTAGTTCTCAAAACTGTGTGGAACAGATGCGACAAACCTTTGCCCAACGTCGTCAGATTATGGTAGAGTGCCTTGATAGGATTCCTGGTTTAACCTGTCCCAAACCAAATGGAGCTTTTTATGTGTTTCCCAACATCAGCCAACTAGGGATAAAATCTGAAGAATTCTGCAATGGCCTGTTAGAGTCACAGCAAGTGGCAGCAATTCCAGGAATTGCTTTTGGAGCTGACGATCATATCCGCCTTTCCTACGCTACGGATACAGAAACCATTGAAAAAGGCATGAAACGTCTTGAGGTATTCGTTCGCTCAAATTTTTGAGTTAATTACTAGTATACAGAGGGTGTTGATCATATGGTGGCAAACCAATTTACAGAAGCTGACACTGAAGCCTATTATGATAACTCGGATGATCGCTACCGTATTTCTTGGCATCCAGATGGCAGCAAGCATTGGGGATATTTCAATAACTTAGATGACTCCAGTACTTATGAGGATTTTGTCGAGGCTTGTGAACGCTGGGATCAATATATGCTCTCTCAAAGCCAAATTACTGCTGACTCCCGAGTTCTAGAAATAGGTAGTGGAAACGCTAATTCTGCTATTAAAATTGCCCAGCAGAAGGGTTGTGAAGTAGTGGGGATAGATCTAAGTACTACTCACATCAACAATGCCACAGAAAAGGCAAAGGAAAACCCATCCTTACGCTTATCCTTTCATAAAGCATCAGCAACAGCTCTGCCTTTCGATGACAATTCCTTTACCCATGTCTGGAGTCAAGCAACTCTCTACCATATTCACCAACGCCAGCTAGCACTCCAAGAGATCTATCGTGTGGTGCAAATAGGGGGAATCTTTGCTTTTGATGACCTAGTAACACCAGTATCAAAAATCAATATTTCTACCCAAAAACATCTATACGAACGGCTGATCGTTAATGATATGTTTACCCCTGACTTCTACAAAAACTATCTTACCGACTTGGGTTTCAAGCTGTTAGAGACTATGGACTTAAGTCAACATATGCAAAAATGTTATCAAATTAGGTCTGCAATCATTCAACAGCAATATCCAAAACTAAGTAGGTCTTATCAGGAAAGTGCTGCTGCTGTCGAAGCTGGTGATGTAGGTTGGTGGTTCTTCCTCTGTGAAAAGCTAAGCAGCTAAGGGTTTTAATAAAATCCAACTATAAACGACTAGGAGGTTATGATGACAAAGAAATTTACAGAAGCTGATACCCAAACCTATTACGATAACTCAGATGATCGCTATCGGATTTCCTGGCACCCAGATGGCAGCAAGCATTGGGGATATTTCGACAACTTAGATAACACTAGCACTTATGAGGATTTCTTGCGTGGCTGCGATCGCTGGAATGAATATATGTTAGAACACAGTGGAATTTCAGCTCAGTCACGGGTACTGGAAGTAGGTTGTGGAAACGGTAAGGCTGCTGTCTGGATTGCTCAGCAAAAGGGTTGTGAGGTTGTAGGAATCGATCTCAGTGCCACTCACATCCGCAACTGCGAAATAAAAGCGAAGGATAATCCTTCACTAAATCTTTCATTCGAGAAAGCATCAATCCTCGATTTGCCTTTCCCAGATGAATCCTTTACCCATGCTTGGAGTCAAGGAACTCTCCTACATATTGAAGAACGAGGTTTGGCACTCAAGGAAATTAGCAGAGTCTTAAAACCCCAAGGACGGTTTGTTTTTGATGACTTAACTACCCCAACCGTGGACATTAGTGAATCCACTCGCAAGCACCTCTACGAGCGGTTACTTGTTAATAATCTTTTTACCCCTGAATCCTATCGAGATAACCTGAGTGCAGCAGGTTTTAAGGTGCTGGAAGCGACAGATTTGAGCCAACACATGCAGAAGTCCTACGCAATCCAGTCTGATAGAATTCGAGAGCAATATCCGGAACTTAGTGTGTCCTATGGCAAGAGTGCTGGAGCTGTTGAAGCTGGCGAACTGGGATGGTATTTTTTCAAAGGCGAGAAAGTAGGTAATTGATTTGGTTGAAACCAGAGAGTTGATTGGCTTACAGGCAAAATTAGCTTTTCACTACCGAGATGGTTTCAAATTTTTAGCCATCTACAGCATCAACAAACTCACCATCAATGAAGCAACGAGTCTCTGGTTGAAATGAGGCCGCTAGTTGAGGCCAGTCTAATTTGTTAAGTTTCTCAATTATCTTTGGTCTTGCTTGCCATCTTTTTAATCTTCTAAACCATCCGTTCTCATATCGGTTTTATCCAACTGATAATGAGTTGGTAGTGCCTTACCATAAAGTTGGAGGCTGCGATATACTTTGCTATACATTTGTGGATCTTTAGTATAAGAAAAGATTGCGGTGTAGCGTGGAATAGACCCCTCCACTTTTGTTACGCGATGCAGGGAATAGCGACCTTTGAAAATTTGCAGATCCCCTGGTCTTAGATTCAAAGAGGTGACGGGAGCGCGATCGCCTTTGAGTACCTTCATCACACCATCATAATTCTCATCATGGCTCGATCTGATATTATGACAATACTCAAATATCCCCCCTTTCTCTGGAGCTTGAGTAATGACCGTTACCGAAACATGATTATTGTCAAAGTGCCACGGAAACTCCTGTCCTGGTTTAATCACGTTGAAGGCAATATAGGCAAGAGGGTCGGCATATTTGTATAGTTTTTCTTCCTTCAGGCAAGCTTGAATAAATGGTGCGAAAGCTGGCCAGTTATAAAGGTGAAGTATCAGCGAATCAGTGGGAAAAGAATCGGCACGAACAAAACCACTAGTGCGATTGAAGAAAAAACGTTTGGGATGCTCTTTGGGAAGAGATTCGTCATCCTCACTGAAGTAGACATTAGCAAGCATATTAGAGTAATGAGCATGAACTGACAGTTTCTCAGATTCTTTTTTGAACAATTCTAATGCCTCAGAATTAATAAATTCTGGAAGGAGACAACAACCAGTATCATCAAGCTGTCTTTGACAATCTGCAATTAATGCTTTTCCGCGATCGCTGGATAGTCGATTGAGGGGATAGCGATCGAGGTTCACTAAATTGCTAGCTTCGTCTAAGGATGATAATTTTGGTAGATTGGTATACATATAGCAAAAAACACCAAGGCAGAAGGTAGATTTATGAGATGTTCGAGCTCCTCAGAGCAAGAATCTCATGATCGGCGATCTTAGTCGTTTGTAGTAGAGCGCTGCGCGATGATATATTAACAAGCTTTCCTAGAAGAAAGTGACTTGTCAATCTTATTCCATCATGGCCAGACCCTATAGTCATGATTTACGCCAACGGGCTCTTAATCTACTAGAACAAGGGCTATCAATGACCCAAGTAAGTCGGCTACTCAATATTAGTCGTCCAACCTTGTATAAGTGGCAGCATAAGTATGAAACCACAGGGTCAACGGCCCCATCTCCCCAGATTATACCTCCTCAACCGTCTAATATTACCGATTGGAAAAAATTTAAATAATTTGTTGAAGAGCACGGTGACAAAACTCAACAAAAGATGGCACAGCGTTGGTAAAAAGGGAGTCGTCATACCATTAGTCGAGGCTTAAAAAAGCTCGGTTATACCCGTAAAAAAAAACTTACTGGTCATTAGAGCGTTCATCACAAGCGAGGAAATAATTTCGGGAAATTATCGCTAAGTATGAGCCATCACAATTGGTTTACGTGGATGAAAGCGGAATTGATAGCAACGAAGATTATACTTATGGTTGGTGTTAAAAAGGTCAAAGCTATAGACAAACTTGATTGCATCATCCTCAATCGATACATCCTCTAGGCAAATTTCTTCGACAAATAAGTCATTGAATTCCTGGCAATTTACCCGATTTATTTGTGCTAGCATTGTTGATATATTTTTATGGATCTAAACTGCGACAACTCTA
>NZ_JAAHIE010000369.1:0-7601 GCF_010671945.1 Moorena sp. SIO4E2 | reverse complement strand
TTTGAGGGGAAGCCTTCCAGAGGTGATACAGTGGAGAGGAGGAAAAGGGGATCTCAGTGACAATTTTGTTCATGGTTTACTGGAATTTAATCGCGCCCAACTGGAAGGGATTATGGGAACACCCCTTGAGTCCATTAATAACTATGTAAACACCAACACTGTGCAAAAGACCTATCAAAAATTAATCTCAGCTAAGAATCTAACGTCTCAGGAAAAAATGACTATTTGGCTGGGTGCAAGCTTGACCCTAGCACTCAATAAACTGTCTAAAAATCAGAAGACAGTTTGAGAGTGATTTACGGGTCACAGGGTCAGGTTGTATTTACCAAATCCAAATGTTCTATTATCTACAGGAGATTAGTCAATGACTAAAACTTACACTCAACCCGATCTCATTATTCACGGTAACGTGGAAGAGATCACTCTATCTCAAGGTGTCACAGCTGATCAAGACTTTATCATCTTAACATCGGGAACTATTACTACCAACAGTACTGGTTCCAGTGACTTCACACAACCCTAACTCACCTGAATTAATTATTCATTTGTAGAGTTTGATCAACTTTTTCCTTGTCATCTCTAAGATGACAAGGAAAAAGTAATGGGTGCATATCATCTTTGTAAAAACATCATTGATAAAGCATTCCATTTAAGTAAGCACAGCGTAAAAAAAGAATCTTATTAACATTTTTAATATTCCATTGTGATCCTGATATTTGAAATCGCATTACTATTTGCTTAATGCCCGATTCAATTGCTCCTGAACCTAGTGAAATAATTCGCTATATCTGATAGTATTCATAGTTAATTATTCGATTTTTATGAGTTTCTCTATAGTTGCAAAAATTTTGTGCTACTTTCTTTTTTAAGCCCCACGGTGCGCGTTCCCTAGCGCTTTGAGAAAGCGCGGGGTCGCACCGCTAAATAACTCTAAAGTCTCTGCCACTTTTCCTGACCAGAGTAACTTTTCTCCTGTCTTGATGCAGTCGCTCATGGGGGAAACTTCTTCTTGGATATAGTCTCTTAAGGTTGTTTCTATATCCTCAAATCTTTGCTTATTTCCTGGGGGTGTGTGGCGATCTAAAAGTTGAGCGACAGCTTTTAAATGTTCTTTTAGCTCTTGCTTTTATTCCGGACTCAAGTTCATAAATTTTAGTAATTATTAAAAATAGTTGACTTCCAATAATATCATGATTTTGATATTTTGGCAAAACTGAGATGCACCCAAAGTAATTGAAGTCAATCAATCTTTAATGCTCATAGATATAACACAGTTTAAGACAGAGAATAAATTCTCTGTCTTATTGATTATGGTGGGCCAACGTTTGCCCACCATACTAGGAAGTAGGTAAAAAAAATGACTATACCTCAGATTCATAATTAGTTAATTAAAACAATAAATAATAATGTACAGTTATAGTGCCTTTGGTTTATGCATCCATTCTGAGATTAGGTTACCGGAATTATTACCATCCCAAGGACAGCCAGATCTTATGATCCGTTTTGGCGATATAAAAGACTTATCTCACGAAACTATTAACGAGAAAGAGCGCGTCCTTGGCTACATAGAGGGAGTGGGCAAATTCTTGATTTGTCAGGGTCGAGAAATTACAGTGTATCCCTTAACAGACCAAGACCCCTCAGTAGTACGCCCGACAATTGTAGGGTCTGCTATGGCAGCAGTACTGCGACAAAGGGGATTATTGGTACTTCATGCTAGTTGTGTGAATATCAATGGTAAAGGGATTGCTTTCATGGGAAACTCTGGTGCAGGTAAATCAACCCTGGCAGATGCTTTCCATTGCCAAAACTATCCGGTTTTAACCGATGATGTAATGGCAGTGAATACCACCGCTCAACAGCCGATGGTGTTACCAGCCTATCCTCAATTCAAACTGTGGCAACCAACGGTAGATGCTTTAGGACATAAGCCGGAACAATTGTCTCCTATTTTTGTGGGTGCTGATAAGCTTCGCTATAGGTTTGAGGAGGGTTTCCAAAGCACACCCTTACCTTTAAAACGTATTTATATTTTGGCCTATGGTTCTGAGCATAGTATCAAACCGGTAAACCCTCAAATGGCGTTTGCTGCTTTGGTGCGTCACACCAGGGAAACCCAAATCTTAAATGCTCCTGAAATTGTTAAAGCCCATGTGCAGCAGTGCGCGGCTTTGTTTAAGGAAGTTACGTTTTTCTATCTCGTGCGTCGTCCTGGTTTAGAGGAATTACCAAAGAGTTTGGCATTGGTAGAAAACCATCTGTAAGCATATGCGCTACGCGCACGCTGCTTGAGGTGCCGTCAGCGGTCAGCCGTCAGTAATTAGTCGTAGGGTGGGTTAGGCGGCGAATAGTATAAAACTCACCTTTTAAGATAGCTGTCCGCCGTAACCCACCAATAGTCAATCACTAATCGCTGTCAGCAGATTTACTTGATCAACAGTCTTTCAAAATTAAAAATTAAAAATTAAAAATTAATCAGTTTTGATTTCAAATTTACGTAGTACTGTTCAACTAGCTTCCTATTTACCAAAAACCCTGAGTCTAATTTGGCAATCTGCTCACCATTGGACAATTGCTTGGCTGATTTTATTGGTATTACAAGGATGTTTACCTGTTGCGACATTGTATTTAACGCGATCGCTAGTGGATAGACTAGTCGCAGTTGTAGGGGCTGGATTACAACCGGAGACTATTCGCTTGGTAATGTTACCTATTGCTTTATTCGGGGGAGTATTATTACTCACTGAAATCCTCAAAGGGATTAGCGAGTGGGTGCGCACCGCCCAAGCAGAAATAGTTCAAGATTACATCAGTGATTTAGTACATCAGCAGTCCTTAGCCATTGATTTAGCCTGCTACGAGTCCTCAGAATACCACGACTACCTAAATCGAGCTAGGAGTGGGGCTGGAGGTCGTTCTTTGGCTTTAATGGAAAACCTGGGGATTTTACTACAAAGCAGCATCACCTTGATTTCGGTAATTGCCATTCTTTTACCCTATGGTATCTTGCTACCGATAGCCATAGTAATTGGTACTCTACCGGGTTTTTACGTTGTGCTACGTCTCAATCGCCACCATCATCAATGGTGGCAGAAAACCACCCTAGACCGGCGTTGGCTGGAGTATTATGAGATTGTGCTTACCCATAGTGCGGCGGCGGCGGAAGTGCGTGTGTTTGGACTGGGAACCCATTTTCGCACTGCTTATCAAACCTTGCGTCAACGATTGCGCCTAGAACATCTGCAACTGATTAAACAGCGAAGTTTAGGACGCTTTGGTGCTAACTTAATTACCTTACTGGTGTTAAGTGGAGCTATAGTTTGGATTGGACAGCAAATGCTCCTAGGATTAATTACCATGGGAGATGTTGCCCTATTTTATCAAGCTTTTAACCGAGGACAAGAATTAATGAAATCCTTGCTAGGTAATATAGGAGAAATATATAAAAACAGCCTATTTGTTAGCAATCTTTTCGCATTTCTTAATCTAGAGCCTAAGGTTGTTGATCCGCCTCAGCCTAAAACTATTCCCTCATCCTTGCAGCAGGGAATTCGCTTTCGACAGGTAAGTTTTAAGTATCCCGGTAGTCAACACCTGGTGCTAGAAAATTTCAACTTGACAATTCCCGCAGGTAAAATTGTGGCGATTGTCGGGGATAACGGTGCCGGTAAAACCACTTTGACTAAACTACTGTGTCGCTTTTATGACCCGGAATCCGGCAGTGTAGAGCTAGATGGTGTTGACCTGAAAAACTTTTCGGTAGCAGATCTGCGCAAGGCAATTACAGTACTGTTTCAATTTCCCCTGCGTCATGTGGCTACCCCTGCTGAGAATATCACCTTTGGTAATTTAGCAGAATCAGCAAACTTACCAGCGGTTGAAACAGCAGCCCAAGCCGCCGGGATTCACGAGCGAATTTTACGACTTCCCCAAGAGTACAATTCCTTGCTAGGAACATCTTTCCCAGGAGGTGTGGATCTTAGTGGTGGTGAGTGGCAAAGGTTAGCACTAGCAAGAGCTTTTTTTAGACAAGCTCCGATTATTATCCTAGATGAACCAACCAGCGCCATGGACCCTTGGGCAGAAATGGACTGGTTAAATCGTTTTCGTATCTTGGCCCAAGGACAAACTGCTATTGTAATCACCCATCGCTTTACTTTGGCGATGCGGGCTGACTTAATTTACGTGATGCGAGACGGAAAAATTGTCGAGTCCGGTAGTCACGATGAATTAGTCACTCAGGGAGGGCTTTATGCCGAGTCTTGGCAAGCACAAATGTATAGTAGCGAACGGGAAACAGACCAGGGCATGCATCTCAGTTTTACACAAATACTCCGATTGAAGGCTAAAAAACTTCTCCAGTTCCCTGAGTTATAGCAGTTCTCAGGACGAGTGAGCGACATTGCTTATCCCTTTAAGGCAATAGGCAATAGGCAATAGGCAATAGGCAATAGTAAAGAATTAAAGTAGGGTGGGCAAAGTAATATAATCATTAATACTCAAAACAATCAAACGGTTTTTGCCCACCCTACAAAGACGAATTAAAGTAGGGTGGGCAAAGTAATATAATCATTAATACTCAAAACAATCAAACGGTTTTTGCCCACCCTACAAAGTGACCGGTATTGAAAAAATTTGAATTTAATATAAATACAAAAATTGCTAAAATCAGGCTTGGGTATTGCTCCTCAATTAGTCCGTCCAGAAGCTAAACTGTTATTGTGCTGTGCCCGTACTAAATTAGACCCTGACCTAGTTGATCAGATCCAACTATTAGTCCAGCAGGATTTAGATTGGCTATGGATTGTTGGGATGGCACAGCAGCAGAAAGTACTGCCTTTATTAGTTAGAAATCTTAGTTACCTAGAATGCACTCAAATTCCCTCTGATTTATGGCAATATATGCAAGCTAAGGTACGCTCAATTACCTTATATAATTTGTCTCTTACTAGAACCCTGGTTAAGCTATTACCCCAACTAGAAGCTCGCGGTATTGCCGCTATTCCCTATAAAGGGCCTACTTTAGCAGCAGCAGCCTATGGTGATTTAGCTTTGCGGGAGTTTGTTGATTTAGATTTACTAGTTAGCGAACAGGATTTTGAATCAATTAAAGAGGTTTTGAGAACTTTAGGGTATCATTTGGGTAGCTTCAGCTTTTCCTGGTCGCAAAATTATGTCCATGAGGGGACTCTAGTTAACCTTGATGTACATCGTAATCTGACTCAACCCTATTTTCCGTTTCGCCTTGATTTTAAGGCCCTGTGGCAGGACAAACAGCCGATCCAACTGATGGACCAGACCGTAGAGCATCTGGCATGGGAAGACTTGCTAGTGGTGTTGTGTGTTCAGGTAGCAAAAGATGCCCATCATCATCAAAAAGAATTATCGAAAGTTTGTGATATTGCTGAGGTGATCCGCGCCTATCCTAATCTAGATTGGGAAAAGGTTTTAGCCCGTGCCACTGCTTGGGGAGGAAAACGACTACTTTTGTTTGGACTATGTCTAACTCATGACTTGTTAGCAACTCCCCTACCCCCATTCATTTGGCAGAAGATTAAGTCGGACTTGGTGGTGCGAGTTTATGCAAAACTAGTGGGGCGACATATTTTGTCAGAGGAGGATGTTTATAGTTCCCGGGGAAAATTAGGGATGCTATTGCGGGGATTGATGTTGTTAGAGTCTCCCTTATTGCTAAGCCATAGTAATCAACAACTCCTTTCTCATATAATACTAGCAAGATTTAGGCAAAAGTTTGGGTATTCCGTACTTGTTATGCTAAATAAACACTTTGACAAAGGGAGCAGGAATCCCCCCTAACCCCCCTTAGTAAGGCAGGGAGCAGGGAGCAGATAATAGGCAAGAGGCAAGAGGCAAGAGGCAAGAGGTAAAAAATCCTGTGTACCTCATAGCTATAAGAAACGCTAGATCAGCCCATAATTATTCACTAAACGTAAATTAAGGATTAAACGTTTTCTACCAATTAACATAATTTTCCTGAAAGCTATCGATTAGTAAGAATAACTAAGTGGAACCTAACTAAGGGCTTATTTTCCGAATTGGTTTATAAAAAACTATCAACATTTAAATCGGGGCTACCTACACCTTAATTAACTAAACTACTAAACTCAAATTAAATACTAGCTAGTTATTACTATCTAGATCCTTACGTTTAGGAGTGGGCTTCGATGGTCCTGTTGATCTCAGTCTCTCCCCATACTACTTTTCTAAGGTTTTTATGTCAACGCCAGGAAAGGGAGTAATGGGGAGATGTTGTGTCTATGGTTTTAGGGAGTCGGGAGTCGGGAGTCGGGAGTCGGGAGTCGGGAGTCGGGAGTCGGGAGTCGGGAGTCGGGAGTCGGGAGTCGGGAGTCGGGAATAGGGAAAAAATTATGTGTACCTCATTACTATGATAAACACTCGATTTTCACTCTAAATTATTTACCTAAAAAATTAAGCTTTTCTATGAAAAAATTACTGGTAACAGGCTCCTCAGGATTGATTGGGTCTGAAGTTTGTGGTTATTTTGCTCAGCAAGGTTGGCAAATTCACGGTATTGATAATAATCAACGGGCTGTTTTCTTCGGTTCCCAAGGGGATACACGCTGGAATCAGCAGCGGTTGCAAGAGACAATTCAAGACTTTGTTCATCATGAATTCGATATACGCGATCGCAAAGGTATTTTAGACCTAATGGCGCAGCTCAAGCCAGACGCGATTGTACATACAGCAGCCCAGCCTTCCCACGACCGCGCCGCAGCAATTCCTTTCGCTGACTTTGATACCAACGCAGTGGGGACTTTGAACTTGCTAGAGGCTGCGAGGCAATCTTGTCCAGAGTCGCCCTTTGTACACATGTCTACCAATAAAGTGTATGGCGATCGCCCCAATACCATTAAGCTTAAGGAACTAGACACCCGTTGGGATTATGAGGACCGGGTTTACACCAACGGCATTCCTGAAAGCTTTAGCATCGATCAATCAAAGCACTCTTTGTTTGGGGCATCGAAAGTTGCTGCTGATGTGATAGTGCAGGAATATGGTCGCTACTTTAATCTGCCCACAGCTTGTTTACGGGGTGGTTGTCTGACCGGACCAAATCATTCCGGTGTGGAACTCCACGGTTTCCTCAGTTATCTGGTCAAGTGTAATCTCGAAGGTCGGGAATACAAGATTTTTGGCTATAAGGGTAAGCAAGTACGGGATAATATCCACTCTCTGGATGTGTCGCGGTTTATTCACGCTTTTATCGAAGCACCTCGAATTGCTGAAGTTTATAACATCGGTGGCGGAAAAGGCAATAGCTGTTCAATTCTAGAAGCGTTTAAGCTGGCAGAGAAGTATAGTGGTAAAGCGATGCACTATACCTATCTACAAGAGAATCGAATTGGCGATCATATTTGCTATTACTCCGATTTGAGTAAGATGCGCGAGCATTACCCCAGTTGGGATATTTCCGTGTCCTTGGAAGAAACAATTCAGCAAATTGTGGAATCTTGGCAAGCTCGTTTGGCTAAATCAGCCGTAACCGTTTGAGTATATATAGTGTTTGTATCTGGGTTGTAAACACACTTCTTGGGGCAAAAGGCAAAAGGCAAGAGGCA
>NZ_JAAHIE010000368.1:0-7662 GCF_010671945.1 Moorena sp. SIO4E2 | reverse complement strand
TTTTAGGAATGCTTATCTAAAAGCTTTTCAAATAAACTTTCCGATGCCCAAAACGATGTATTTTTAAGATTATCGACAACAACAGGTAAATTGATAAGTTTCATAGTAGCTGCCCGGTCTAAAATTCCCAAAATACCTGTGATGGTTAATCCTCGTTCTTTTGCTATGCGCCTTGCCTTCATATCATCTAGCAAAATTAAATCTGCTGTGAGTTCTTGAGCTAAAAGAATAGCTGCCAGTTCTCCGGGGTCTAGTAAATCTAGAACTGAATCGGAAGATAGGCTAACGGGTCTAATTTTAAGCCAAGGGGGTGGGGTGGCAATCCAAGTTTGCACAGGTGGTGGGGCAGCCACATCTGATAGCTCATCATACACTGCTTGGGGAATAATGATTTGCCCAAACAGTTGAGGTAGCAGGTTAATCTGCCCAATCAGGATTAGGTAGTTAATCGGGGAAGTATTAGAAACAACGATCATCCAGGGTTGGCAAATAGATTGTCGAGGGTTTGGCTATCTTGCTCTAGGTCAGCTTCGGTGTAGGGAAGGTAAGCTTTTTCCTGCTTGAGGAATTGGTAGGTTTCCCAGCGAGAAGAAAAGTTAAGGATTCTGCGGACTTGGGCAGCACCAAGCTGACCTTGACGATAGCGATCAGCCACAATCAGTTCAAGGATTCTGCGGGAGAGGTCACCTACTTGGAGTTGACTAGCGATTTCATCGGGGAGTTGGATGGTAATTTCCATAGGGGTAATCGGAGTCTGTCCATAGATGCAGTTTAACTCCAAAGTTAGGGCAGCAGTGTGTGAGAGCCTAGCTAAACTCCGACAAATCAACTAAAATAAACCCGTCAGCTGTCAGCCGTCAGCTGTCAGCCGTCAGCTTAAAATAAACCTTCCGTAGCGTGCGCATCGCGCAAACAGCAGGATTTGATAATGCTTACCTGTTTTATTCAAAAGCTGAACGCGCACGGGTGCGCGTAGCGCATCAGCTGATAGCTGATAGCTGATAGCTGACATCACTCAAACTTCCAAATCTTAATAGTATTATCTTGAGAACTACTAGCAATGGTAGCACCATCATGGCTAATAGCAACCGTAGTAACAGCGCCTAAATGATCTGTGAGAGTATAGAGCAATTCACCACTACCAGGATGCCAGATTTTGACAGTCTTATCGGCGCTACCACTGATTAAGGTATTACCTTGAGGGCTAATAGCAATAGATTTAACAGCATGCCCATGTCCGGTCAGAGTAAGCAATGGTTTCTTTGGTATTTGTAAGTACCGATCCCTCTTGAGCAACCAAATCTTAATGGTTTTATCAGCACTGCCACTAATTAAGATTTGACCACTAGGGCTAAAGGTGAGTGACTCTACCGATGCCGAATGTCCAGTAATCGTTGCGGCGAGCTTACCAGTTGCTAAATTCCAAACCTTAATGGTTTTGTCAGCACTACCACTAGCTAGCATTTGTCCATCTTTACTAATGGCTACTGCATTAACGGTTCCTAAATGGCCAAACAAAGTTGTCTGTAATGATGCCTTTTTCAGCATCCAAAGCTTAATAGTCTGATCCGCACTACCACTAGCTAGTAATTGCCCATTGTGACTAATTGCCAGACACTTGACCCAACCAGAATGTCCACAAAGGGTATGGATTAAGTTTCCGGTATCCCCATGCCATAGTTTAATGGTATGATCCCAACTGCTACTAGCGATAATTTCTCCATCTGGACTAAACCCAACCGCTTCAATCACATTTAAATGTCCTGAAAGTTTAGCCACCACTGTTTTAGCTTGCCAGTTAAAAATGGTGATAGTTTTATCTGTACTACCACTAACTAAAGTTTGTCCCTTCGGGCTAAACGCGATAGAATTAATTCCACTCGACTCTTCAGAAAAGGTATGTATACATTTCCAAGTAGGAGTATCAAACTTAGGGGTAACTTTTGTAGATAAAGACGTTACTGGTATAGCAGCGAAATCCTCTGGTAAACCAAGTGCTCCGAGGACTTGAGTAGCTGATTGGTAGCGTTGGTTTGGTAAATTCTCTACCATTTTGTTCAGGATGCGAATAAGCGGATCACTGACAGGTTGCCTGAGGTAATCGACCCAAACCCACTTCCCTTCCACACTATTAAACATATCAAAGGGGTGAACATTGGTAAGCAGATGAATACAGGTAACCCCTAAACTGTACAAATCGCTGGTTGCGATCGCTTTTCCCATCAACTGTTCCGAAGCCGTGTAAGCCGCAGAGCCAATCATAGTTCCCGTTCGTGCTAGCACAGTTTTTGTAGTCAGCTTAGCAGCACTGAAATCCACCAGAAACAGTTCGCTCCCCCTTCCCCCCCAAGAATAAAACCTCTTCCTGGTTTTTTGTGTTGGTAAGTGGGACAAAGAGGACTCAGGAGGAGGGCGACGAATGATATTGTGGGGATTAATATCCCGATGAATTACCTGATGACTATGGATAAAGCGCAGCACTGGCAGCAATTCAATCAGGACTTGCCGAACCTGGTTTTCCCTAAAGGTCCCTTCTGTTTCCAGTTCTGTGGCTAAGCTTTCACCCTCGATATACTTGTGAACTAGAGCAGGTTCTCCTGCGATACCTAATTGATGATCCGCTTCAAAATAGGCCAGAAGTTCCGGAATCTGAGGATGTTGTCCCAGCACTTGCAGCCTAGTAGCTTCTTGGCGGAAAGACTCAGCCGCTTTCTGAGCATTGTTGGTATCCTGCTGTTGTAAGGATAACTGTTTGATGATACACTTACTATTGCTATCATCTGCCTCATCCACCCCCAGAAAGGTGCGCCCCATACCACCAATACTAATTAGCTTCAGAGCACGGAAGCGTCCGCCTAATCGTAATCTAGTTCCACAATAGGCACAAAACCTGGCCTGATTGGGATTTTGGGGATTTTGGCATTTAGGATTAAGACAGTAGCTCATGATTAGGGGTAGTCAAGTCGAAGGGTTGCCAAGTCGAAGGGTTAGCAAGTTAACAAGTTAGCAAGTTGACAAGTTAGGAACTCGAAGACAGAGTAAAAGTTGAAAGTTTTCCCCAAGTTCTCCCCAAGTTTTCCCCATTTGTTGTTGAAAGTTTTCCCGAATGTTAACTGTTGCTAACCTACCCTAACCGAACGCCTAAGGCCAACAACAAACTAACCTACCCTAACCGAACGCCAAGGGCGAACAACCTTCCACAAACCAACCTACCCTAACCGAACGCCAAGGGCGAACAACCTTCCACAAACGGGTAGATCTTATTATTGCAGTGTGACCCGGTGGTGCGTTACGGGGCGGGCTATCTATACAGTGGCTACGAGGCGGAAAATGAAGGCATGCCCCCCCTAACGCACCCTACGCAACTAATCTTCAACCTTCAACCATCTAACCTTCAACCTTCAACCATCTAACCTTCAACCTTCCACAACCCAACCTTCAACCTTCAACCATCTAACCTTCAACCTTCAACAACCCAACCTTCAACAACCCAACCTTCAACCATCCAGTTGACGCACCCCTAACCCAAAGGCTTTTACACACTACCGAAAGTTGGGATTGGACTAGCATTCTGACGATTGAAGCTGGGTAGATCAACCCGGGTGATATTGCGGCTTCTGACCGCTAGTCGGTAACTGACACTCTGGAGTTCTGCATGGAGTTGTCGGTTTTCTCGCTGTAACATGGTCACCTTCTCCTTGACTGGTGCCATCCGTTCCGAAAACTTCTGGTGATAAATTTTTGGTAGCTCTTGTACAACTTGTTCTAGCTGACGGGAGCGCTCGGTTAATTCTTCTACATTATCCCGCAATTGCTTAATTTCCGTGTCACGGGTGGCAATTTGCTGTTGATAAAATTCCACCTGCTGCTCCACATCGTGCAACTGTTCTCGCAAGACCACCATCTGAGCCTTGTGGCGCTCAGAAACCTCTTGGGGAGGTTTGAAGTTAGCATTCCCTTTCACCAAGCGGAATAGTTCTTGAGACAGCTGCTGCACTAACTGGTCTCTAAGCTGCAACTCTTCCCGCAAGTGAGATACTTCCGTTTGCAGAGCTGATCTCGATAGGGTTTCAATCTGCCTCACCATGGCTTACCACTCCAAGTAACTATACAATTTTCAATAGTAGATGGCGACCGGGGGTGTCGATCACTGATCACAATAAATACTGTTGCAGCTAATGTACCATCGAAACCCGGCAGTTGACCATTCGAAAGCACTTGTAGGGTGGGCAAATTGACTCGAATCCAGAGGATTTGGTCAGAGGAAAGGTATTTGCCCACCCTACCCCGATTCCCGACTCCCGATTCCCGACTCCCGATTCCCGACTCCCGACTCCCTTTGCTATAGAAGAATTGTTGTTAATAATTGTTTCTTATACGGTGCGAGTAAGTAATTCTTGGTTTAACCTGGCTTAGCATTTGTATATTCATGAAGCCCAAAGGATTCCCCAAAAAAAGTCTTTTGTAGGGTGGGCAAATCGACAGTATTCCTGATCTAATGGTCAGATTCACAGAATTTGCCCACCCTACGCCTTGTAGCAAATGCACAGGATAACGGTACTGATGGTCAGATTCACAGAATTTGCCCACCCTACGCCTGATATTGTTTTCTTCAAGGGTACAGGGGATGTAAGCATTCAGCCGTCAGCTAATGCGCTACGCGCACGCAACGCGAACAGATATCAGCTGATTGGGGGATGCGTCAACCTTCGACGCCGGTTTACGGCACGGTAGGGATAGTGTAAAACGAGCAGGGATTTTCAACCAGCCGTACCAGCACCCCCCAGCTTGTTTACTACCTCCCATTGATTAGCTGACGGCTGACAGCTGATAGCAGAATACTTACCAAGGAAAAAGGAACTTGCTATGCGCACTACTCATACCTATAAACCGAAATATTCTCACTCTACCTCTAGGACAATTGCTCAAAAAAAGAAAGACTCCAGAGTGATTGGTTATAGAGAAATATTGGAAGCCGAGGAAAGGGAGTGGAACGCCGAAGAGGCGGTCGGGGAATGGGGAAGTATGAGTGCGAATGTGATGCGCACCTTAGAATCAGGACAATACGTGCCCGACACAGCATGGTATGAAAAGGGGCTGCAAGCAAAGCTAAGGATAGGACTGCCGGTTGATAAAAACCAGGAAGGGGCGAAGGTCGGTGGGCATCAGGTAATGCAGCCGAAAAGGATTATGGTGCAGCGGAGAGCACAACCGTTGACGGGGGATACGGTGATAACTGGCGAAAGCTTGAGGGCATCGAGGAGTGATAATCAAAACAAAACTGGCTTGCCTGATCGCCTCAAAGCAGGCGTTGAAAACCTCTCGGGTTACTCGATGGATGATGTGAGGGTACATTACAACTCGCAGAAACCGGCACAGTTGCAGGCACTGGCCTATACACAGGGGACGGATATTCATGTGGGGCCGGGGCAGGAGAAGCATTTGGCCCATGAGGCTTGGCATGTGGTGCAGCAGAAGCAGGGAAGGGTAAAACCGACTAAGCAGACCGATGGTGTGGAAATCAACGACGATGCAGGGTTGGAGAAAGAATCCGATGTGATGGGTGCGAAAGCGGCCAACAAGAACCAAGGCAAAAAACACCACCCAAAGGGCGCAGTTTGGCCGATATGCCTGCGCGCGGATCAGCCGGTGCCGGAGTCCGGTCTAACACGGGCAAACAGACCCGAGCCCTTTCCTGGGAAGAGCTTGCACCCCAGAATCTACTCGAAACCCCACCTGGACGCTCAAAGAAATGGAAGGGAAGTACAGGCCGTCTCGTTCAACTGGGTAAGAAAGGTTTTTAAATTACCGGCCAAACACGTAAGGGAGTGCGGGATTAACAACAGAATATCTTATCATATTTTCACAGATGACTACGATCAAGTTGAAACTATCAAAACAGCAACGAACGATGCTTTTCAAACAGTGGAGGACGGGTGGAACGGGTTACTCAGATATTTAGCATACAATAGATATTTCACTAAGGTAGTAATAACCACAAAAGAAGACGAAAAGACAAATGGAAAAAGCCGAGAAGGAGAAACCTTCATAACAGTAAATTATAAGTCTAACGAGGCCGAAGAATTGCGCACAACACATGAAGGAACAACAAAAGAAGGACAGGGATTGGCAAACTATAAGTTATTTAAAACAACAATAATCCATGAGCTAGGCCATTTGGTAGACCATGCCCTTACCATTTCCCGAAATCCCACTATCGAGGAGAGGCCCATGTATTTTATCCATTACAGAACCTTAGATGAAATCAAAGAAAAATTTCAAGATGCAGATAATCTCATGATAGCAGATATCCCAACAGTAGAAGACCATGTCAAAGATAAAGACAAACGCCAAAAGCTCAAACCGAACCAAAATAATAGTGATAATACAAATGAAAGGTATATATACAAGTCACTCTACTATAGCGATTTTAAATATAGTACAGTACCGGTAAATTTATATGATAAACGTGAGAAGGAAAATCAAATCGTCAGTATATACGAGTGGGCTAACGTTGGAGATCAGGTAGCGGAGAACTTTGCCTACATGATATTCCAACTTTCAGAAGGTGCAAATGAAAAAAATAGAAACTTCTCATCTACGGCCAATAAAATATATGAAAAGCTTAAGGAGAAAATTGGAGCCCCTCAAATAGCTTAGTGCGATCGCTTTTGTAGGGTGGGCAAAGGTCGATGATAACTGTACAAATGGTGAAACTATTATTATTTGCCCACCCTACACCTATTTTTTTTTTGGTTAGTTGCTTGAAGGTGATCAGGTTGAAGATGATCAGGTTGAAGGTTATTAGTGCGATCGCTCTTGTAGTGCGATCGCTCTTGTAGGGTGGGCAAATATACATGCTCACGGAGCATATGGACAAAGTCTCATGATTTGCCCACCCTACCCCACTTAAATATTTTCTTCCCTAATTTTTAATTTTTAATTTTGAACTTTCAATTGAAGTGCGATCGCCTCTGTTGTTGCTTGAAATTTTGTGTTGATGCTAGCTTAACTCATTTTGGTGCGATCGCTCTTGTAGGGTGCGTTAATAAAATGTAACGCACCATCTATATACAATATATTCAAATTGAAACCAAACCATTCTTAACATATACCATGGTGCGTTACGGCTTCAACGCTTGGTTATATCATATAATCTTCTCAACCAAACCGCCTAACGCACCCTACAAAATCCCAAAATTATATTCATCCTATATCCAAATTGAAACCAAACCATTCTTTACCAATACCATGGTGCGTTACGGCTTCAACCCTTGGTTATATCATCTAATCTTCTCAACCAAACCGCCTAACGCACCCTACAAAATCCCAAAATTATATTCATCCTATATCCAAATTGAAACCAAACCATTCTCAACCAATACCACGGTGCGTTACGGCTTCAACGCTTGGTTATATCATATAATCTTCTCACCCAAACCGCCTAACGCACCCTACAAAATTTCCAAATATTATTCATAAGATATCCAAATTTAAACCCATTAAATTATACCATTTGCGCTTCGGCGCACGCTACGCGAACGAGCAAAATTTTAAGCATTTTGCTGATTGCTTACCGCTTACCTTTCTTTCAATTAACCCTCAACAAAAAAAAATCTAAAAACCCTTGACACATTAGTTTGTAATCATTATGATTATATT
>NZ_JAAHIE010000367.1:0-7673 GCF_010671945.1 Moorena sp. SIO4E2 | reverse complement strand
TCAAAATCTCTGATAGGTCAGGAGCATTACGTAGGGAGCGCCAAATAACAAACTCAAACTGGTGTTGGAGTTGTTGGGCAAGCTTGATCGATAGGGAGGTTTTGCCCATGCCGCCCATACCTAACAAGGCGACTAGCCGACAGTGTTCGCTCAGAATCCATTGCTGCAACTGGGCTAGTTCTGATTGTCTTCCATAAAAGAAACGAACATCAACGGCTTCTGACCAATCGTGACGTGGTTTTCCGTTCCCGTAGCCTGGCCTTAAGCCAATCCCATCTGTTTCCTCGGTCGAGTCCCCGACTGGGGTTATGCTTTCGAGTGTAGTTGGCTGTTGGTTCGAGGAGATAGTTTCCTGTTCACTGCGCCACCGTCGTTCGAGGGCTGAGCGAAAGTTTTTTTTACTGACTTTTTCCCCCAAAGCCTCTGAGAGAAGTTTCCACAGCTTAGGACCGACATCATGTTTCAGGTAAGTCGGTGAATAGCCATAGGTTTCGGCAATAGTATCATAACTCTGACGCTTCCAGGACCAAGATGCCTCAATTAAGGCTTGCTGTAAATCAGTGAGATGATTTCCCGATTTGGCAAACACTAAGGCATTGGCGAATTCCAGAGCGTCTTCAAAGTTCATATACCGTTTTGATTATAGTTTATTATGCTATAATATAATAATATCGTGATTTACTAATAGTTCAGGTCTTAGGTATTAGGTTTTAGGGCTCAGGGGGTAACAAAATATCCTAAAAAGAGCAATTTAGGGTTAAAAAAGACCGGTCTAGTTATCTTAATCAGACCAATCAACATAAAAATTTTACCATAATTTTGCATTTGAAAGTCTAAAAAAATAAACTATAGCGCTTCTCATACTTATGATGTAAATTAAATTGACGCAACCCTCCCTACTTCCTAAAGGATAATTGATAAGCGATCGCATGAATTATTATGCGCTATATCTAGTGTCGGTATTCGGTTTAGAATCCCCTTTTTTCAAAGAGGAGAGATATCAAATCCAAATCAACTGCAAATCCAATCGGAAATCGGGTAATACCTCCTCCCCAGAAAGAATCTGGGGAGATTGTAGAATTTCTTTTGCTTGACCAGAACGGTAAATCTCAACCTGTTGATTTTGATAGTTAATCAACCAACCGAGGCGACAGCCATTATCCATATATTCCAGCATCTTGTTCTGTAGAGATGTCAGAGAATCAGTTTTGGAGCGCAATTCAATCACAAAGTCAGGACATAGAGGTGGAAAGGTTTCTTGTTCCTCAAGAGTAAGGCTGTTCCATCGGTCTGAGCTAACCCAAGCTGCATCAGGAGAACGTCCTGCTCCATTGGGGAGTTGAAACACAGTAGAGGAGTCGAAAACTTCCCTAGGTGCGCTCTTACTTGGCGAATTAAATTCGCCACGGGTCGCACCTCAAGTTGGGTCTGACGACTCCAAGCTTGGAGTTGGTACGTTAGATCGGCATTACGCCTACCGGTATTTCCTCCTGTTGGGGGCATAACAATCAGTTCTCCATCAGCAGTCAGTTCCAACCGCAGATCGCGGTTAGCTGCTGCAATTTGCTCAAATTCCCGGTGGGTTAACCTCAGGAGTGGTCGCAGGTCAAGAGTTAAGGGGTTCATATTCCCTATTTCCTATTCTCTTTGCTATCAATCCAAGCTATTCAGAAGCTGTCGAATTTTGAGCTGTTGCTGCTCTTCTATTGATTCTGGAAAACTTAACTCGATCGCAATTGAATTAACAGATCCGCTATCAACTAATTGCTCTATAGTTTCCACCTTAGCCAAAAAACTCAAATCTTGTAAGTGATTAGATTCCTGAGTTACCAGTAAACTGATCAGGGGTTTAGTCTTCTGCATGATATCGAGATTGCTAATCTGGTGGCCATCTAATTCCAACCGTAAATCATGAGTGCCAATTTCCGTGATTGTCGCGCTAACGGAATAGTTTTTCCAGTAATCCCAATATAATTGCACCGGTGCTTGAACCTTTTGACGTACCTTGGTCTCTTTAGCTGGTCGGAATTCACGGAAGACTCGTCTGATACTCGTAGCAATAAACTTAAGGGATTCCAGAGGATGGTCTGTTTCAGATCGTCTCTGGGAATACCACTCATTGACATCAGAATAAATAACTAAGACCAGATCATCTTGCTGAGTACCGGTGAGATTAATAAAATCAACAAATAGCCTCACCTGGTCACCCATAGCAACTTCTCGCATCACCCGCCCTCGGACCAAGCACTTGTGTCCGTAGTCTCCTTCGAGTTCCACTCTAATTTGATCAGGGATGTTGGGTCGGGTATTCAGCAGAATTTGGGCACCACTTTCACTAACATTAACGGTTTCACCTCTCCAACTCTGCTGTGGAGTATGAATCACAGCCGTTAACTTCCTTGGCATCCGGTGAGCACGACGGAGTTGGGGTTGCTCGAAAGCAACTAGACAAGCAGCCATCAGAAGGATTAGGTTAAAGATAGACCAAAAAACATTAACAATCACCGCTTGGCTATCCTCCGGTCTTAACCATAGCCACAGAGGTACAGTAAACAAGGCAGCAGTAGCCAGTGCAGCCACTAACACTAGGTACTTGACCGAATCAAAATCAAAGCTGCGCTTGGTAACATTCATCCCTTTATCGGTAACATTGAAAGACCCTAACTTAGGATTAATCAGAGCTAAGAGGGTAACCATTCCCGCCTGGAATGACAGGGCAAATTCAAAAATCTCGTTCCAGAAGGAGAAACGGACGTGCTTGTAGGGAATGTGGTTGGTCTGCATCGATAAAATAACGTGAGGCAGAGCATAGCACAAGGTTTCAAAACCGAGACCCTTAACCGAATTGATGCCAAATAATAAGAATAGAGTGGGTGCGATCGCATACATCAATCGCGGGAAGCCGAAGAAAAAGTGGGCTGTGGCACTCATGTAGCACAACCGTTGGGGCAGGCTCAACCTCACCTTCCGGTTGAACAAGGGATTTTCCAGGCGCAGAATCTGAGCCATTCCCCTAGCCCAACGTACCTGTTGACCGATATAGGCCGAAAATTTTTCTGGCGCTAAACCTGCCACCATAATCTTGTCGTAGTAGACCGACTCGTAACCCTTTGAGTGCAGACGGAAGGCAGTATGGCAGTCTTCGGTAACTGTTTCGGTGGCAATACCTCCGATTTCCATGACGTGGGTTTTGCGAATCACCGCCGCAGACCCACAAAAGAACGCCGCATTCCAGAAATCATTGCCCTTTTGCAGCACCTTATAAAACAGTTCATTACCCACAGGTATTCTGCCTTCTGTGAGCAGATTACGCTCAAAGGGGTCTGGGTTATAGAACCAGTGGGGTGTTTGGACAAAGGAAACCTTAGGGTTAAAAAAGAAGCCAACAGTTTCCTTCAACAAGTTTTTAGCGGGAATGTGGTCACAATCAAGAATAAGCACTAAATCCCCTTTGGTTTTATGAAAAGCTGTGTTGATATTGCCAGCTTTAGCATGATGATTATTATCCCGAGTCAGGAGTTCGGAGCCTAGATCCTCACACATTTGGCGCAACTTTTCCCTACGCTCTGGATACTTTCTGCCATCATCAAGGACATAAACTGATTTTTTATCAGTCGGATAGTCAATGGCTACAGCCGCTAAGGTGGTTTTGCGGACAATTTCGAGATCTTCGTTATAGGTAGGAATGTAAATATCAACCCTAAACCACTCCTCTTGGGGAATATTTTCTAAACTAACTGCTTTACGTTCTTTGATTTTTAAGGTTTGAAAGTAAGCCAAAAATAAGGTAGCGATCGCATAAAATTCTGCTCCATACAACAGCAAGCAAAAAACTATATTCAGCCACCCTTCAAAATTCAGCGTATATCGAGTGCGGTAATAAAAATAGCGTAGGGTAGTGAAAGCGCTAAGTAAAACTAACAATAAGTGGAGATATTCACTGGTTTTACGATTCGGTTTATCTTCCTCCATCTGAATAATCACCCGTCCCATCAGGAACAAAATTACAGCAAGCAACCCTTGTTGCCAAATTGGTGGGCGAGCAGTAATTAGAGGAATGAATAGCAATAGTAAAGATCCAATTAGCAACAGCAATTGACGGCGACTTAGCCACTGTAAAATCTGGTCAAATATATAGGGTAAGTCTTCCACTACCCAGACTGTTAGTCGCTGTCGCTGTTGGGGTGTGGTCACCAAGCCTCTGTGACCCGGTTTTGACCTAATCTTTAAAAATGGAATAGTCAATCGCTTCGCTCCAATTCAAAATTATCAATTCAAAATTCAAAAATACCCCATTAACTAATTCATTTTATTGTAGTAATTGGAAACAATTCCAAATTATAAATTTAGTCATTTTGAATTTTTAATTTGGCATTTTGACTTAAAAAACCGTCATTAATTTCTATCCCTAGCCATTTTTTGGAGATAAAACTGAATAACACCGTAACTAAGCAAGGTTGCAGCTACAATAGCTGGAGCTAACAACAACCAACTTCTTATTATGAAGTTAAAAATTTGCTGAGTCAACTCAGGTTTTTCCATTTGACGCTGGCGCTTTGGCTTGAAAAACTCCATATTATAAGAATTTTGTTGATAAATATTGGGATTTTCCGAGTTAGCACTAATCAGTACCGTGTCTCCCTTGATTTGAGAGAATAGTGGGTCTTGATTTAATAAGTCTTGGACTTTTTCTAAGCCTTTATCAGTTTGAGCACTTAGAGCAAGCAGCACCCGTTCTTTATTCCATGGCGATATAATTTCTTTGATCACCCCATCATGATCAGACCAGGTTTGAATTTGACTATCACTCCGCTGCCTTGTCAAAAAATCTTTTAATTCAAAACCACCAGAAGAGAAAATTTCAGGAAACGGAAATTTATCTTGAGGGCCAATTCCTACCAAATGATGGTCACTGCGTTCCTCAGTGGGTAAAGAATCTTTAGTATAAACTGATAGCTGGATTGATTCCGCTTTGCTTAACCGTCCCAGTCTGTTAGTGAACTGTAGTAATGTCATCAGTACACTGCTTGAGGGGTCTTTTGGTAGCACAATAACGGTATTGGATAAATCCTGAGGAGCAGCAAAGGGAAAACCCGTTTTCAGCAACCCCAAATCTGGGACTTTGGCAACACTGGTGCGCTGGAGTTCAAAATTTGTATCACTGTGCAACGTACCCCAAAGCTGTTGGTCAGTTACTTTGCTACAGGAGCGCCGTTCCCGAGCATCAAGACGAAAATCCACCTGGATTTTAGAATAGGGGGTAATGTTGTCACTAGGCAGGGCAACCCTCAGGGACTCTCTAGTTCCACCATCGATGGACGTTAGCTTTTTGCCGATTAGGGCAATGCCATCTAGCTTGACTTCCACTACTGAGGTTTTGGGATTAATTTGGGGGCCGTAGCTATAAATTAGGTTCATATAGTTATCCCCCTCAAACTTATCATCGGGCAATGCCCGGAAGTCAATAGTAATGGGTGGGGAATCAGAACCCCTGACTGTTATATCCTCAATCGGCTGATTGTAGGGAGTTTTGAGGTCGCTGAGCTTGAATGTGGGTTCTACAGGTAAATAGTCTGGCCAATCACGGGATGCAGGGGTTGGCACTTCCTCCAGCTTTTCAACTAAGATCGCTTGACTGGTACCAATTTGACGGTCTTCCGATTGCACTAAAAACTGTACTGCTTTCGCCACTCCTTCTGGCCCATTACCGGTTGCTACCAATACTGCGCCTTCATTGCCAGGAGTGGTGGTTAACATTAAGACCCCGACATCGGGGGGTAAGGCTTTTTCCTTAGCATCGAGAATCTTATTGTTTCCTACAGGAAGGGGTAGTTTCAGGGATTTGAGTTCTGGCTGTTGTTCTGGTGTGCCGATGATCACCAATCGATTACCAGAAAATCGATTAATCCCCGTTCCACTGACCTCTTTAACAGATTTCACCAAGGAAGTCTTCAGGCGACGATAATCCGCTAGCCTACCTAAGGAAGCTTGGAAACGAGCAGTGCTAGTTAACCAATTATCATCAATCTCCTTGGGCAACAGATAAGTAATTTGATTTGGTTCTAGACTGAGGTCATCAAAGATCGGGTAAGGATAGCGATTGAAGTCTAGAGAAACCGGTTGGGGTTCAAAATCAAAGACTATTTTAGAATCGGGTAGAATTTCTGTCCATAGGGAAGGATCATAGGGGTCTTGAGTACAGGTAGGAGAGTTATTCTGTAGCGCCGCAATTGTGATTTGGTTGTAGTTACGGAGTTGGTCTATCGGAATATTAAATAGCACATTCCCAATTTCCCCTTTCTGGCGCTTGAGAGGAATACTGCCAACGCTAACACCATTAATTAGAACGGTAAGATTAGAGCGAGTGGCATAGAGCGCTGGAGAATGGCGAAAGCGAATCAAGGCTTTGACAGATTTGAGTTGCCAATCTCGGGGACGAGTAAACCCTAGCCGTGCTTCGTCATAGATGCCTCTTAAACTAAAACGAGAGCCTACTACTGGGCTGCGATTGAATTCTAGGATGTACTTACCAGCAGGAGGAGCATCGATCTCAGGAGCTTTAGTTGGTGGGGAAGGTAGAGCAAAGGTGGGTTGAGATTTTTCCTTGAGTTCCTCGATGGTACTCTCCCTTAGGGTTTTGTTACTATCAGTGGTACTGCCATCACTTTGGGCAGACACTAACCTTGTGCTTAACCCAATGGAAATACTACAGCTGAGGAATAATAGTAGGACTAAAGAATATCTTTGGAACGAAGGCCGAGGATGATCTGCTTTTGCATCGAACCTCCTCGAAGTAGAGGCTTGATTAGCGCTAGAGTGACCATCTGATCGGTGTGACCTAGGATTTTTTTTGGGTAGATGGGCAAAAGCCTTGCGAAAAAAGGGTGTCATCAGCAGAACGTTTTAACTCTGATTAAAAATTAAATTGCCGCATGGGATGTTTAGCTATTGATACAAGGCTAGCGCTACCTAATCCGGAGCAAGCTAGTTGGATTACCAGCGGTTGAATAAAAATCAGATACACCCTTGAGTGACCAGAATCTGGGGAACGGAATCCTCCCTATGCCAACCTTTTCGATCGGCAAGCTTCCGCAGTCTTTGAGTTAAATTTACCACAGGCTTCTAGGACATTGCCCCTAGAACAAAAGTTCAGTAAAGTTACTTGACAAATTTAATTTTATATGCATTAAGGAAAATCCCTGGATTGGTATAGGGTTTTTAAATGAATTGTAAACAGCGATTACAGTTTTTTCCATTCCCAAAAATCTCTATATAGCTCTTGCCTGTTGCCTGTTGCCTCGTAAGCATTCAGCTATCAGCGTGTCGCGTATCAGCCACAGGATTTGGTCTATGGTCACCCTCAGAAAATGGCGTTGCTGATTCTGGGTATGGGGCGCGGAATCATACCCAGAATCAGCAACGCTACTTTAGCTGCTATCAGCTATCAACAAGCTGACCGCTGACCGCTGACTGCTGAATGCTGACCTACTCCCTGTTCCCTTTGCTATTGTGATCCAGATCACACCAATCGGTCTGGAAAATCACTAAGGTGGGTGAGCTAAGTCGGTGCAGTGAAATTATTGTGGACTGTAGTATATTCACATCAACTTTAAAGAAGTTTTAGATAACTGCTGGAGGAAATAGGTAATTATGAGTAGTCAACAAATTCGCTT
>NZ_JAAHIE010000366.1:0-7681 GCF_010671945.1 Moorena sp. SIO4E2 | reverse complement strand
TGAGTGTATTAATTTAGTACGAGAATTAATGAGACTTAATCGTAATAAATGGAAGTATTATTTACGAGGAATGAGAGCTAAATCGCTTGTCCTGTCTGCTTTATAACTATTTTCGTCGCCCCCCCAGATATTCAACTAACAGTTGTTGTCTAATGTCAGGATTAACTTGCCAATCTCCAATCACAACGAAAGACATTTCTGGTTTTAGTTTGGGGGGATAACTTAATGATATCCCATCTGGATAATAAAAGGTTTGATAGTCTGGATATTCCCAAGCTAAATGAGTTGGTGTTGGCTGAGATAGTTGGGTGACTGGGGTAAGGGTAATGGCTAATCCTTCTTCCCCATTAAGGATATCTCGATGGGGGATTAACTCTGGGTTAAGTGTCCAATGATCACAGGGTTTTTGCAAATCCTCTTCTCGGACACTGACTGTTTTAGTTAATTCCCCATCTGAGTTATACATTACTAGCAGACTATGACGTAATTCTTGATATCTAAACCAGAACTCTACTGCAAATAACTCCCCTGGTTCAAATCGATTTACCGTCCAAATAGCCGATCCTTGATCAAACATATACATAAACGATGCTTGATCGGTTTGTTCAGCTAAACCATTGATTAAACTATTCGGAGTATTCTGGTAAACCTTCTCCTCTTCAGTTCCATTATCATACATATATACGTTAGTTTGGTTAATGTGAGTTTGTTCAGAATCACTAATAGAGCATCGACTACCGACAAAGGATTCCATCACTTCACCTTCAGGGGAATAAATTGTCCAAGACCCATACCAATTCCGTAAATGATGGGTCATAAAATTAGTCCAGTTATGCTGCTTTAACTGTTCAAATGTCTGATTCATGGGGATTGTGTGAAGTTTTATTACAAAAACAAAAGGGAACAGGGAACAGCGGATCTGGGAACAGGGAACAGGGAGCAAAAATTCTCACAATTTATTTAGGATCCCTAGATATCCGGTTTTTATACTGTTTTATTAAATTGCTTCTATAATGGTTGGTAATTTGAAGGGCTACTGGGTTAACTCTGGATAAATTAGCGTAGGGTAAACGGTAATTATAAAAGAGTTATGGATAATTGTGGAAACCTTTACCAATTAATAATTAGCAATTCCAAATAAGCAATTACTAACTACAAATTACCAATAAATAACTGTGTTCGATTAGGTAGATAGGGATCAGGTCAAGTTTGCAGAACCTATGAACTATAGCAATTATCTATGCCATGAGGTACAAAGAGATCCCCCTAAATCCCCCTTATAAAGGGGGACTTTGAGGTTGAGAAGCGTACCTCATAAATCCTAGAAACGCTATATGTACGATTACAGGAAGCTAAAACCCATGAGGGGGCTATAGCTTTTTTACAAATGCTCTGCATAAGTGACAGCTCCCGATAGATAGTCCTTTTTAGCACACTTTATTTCTCTGAAGGAGAAACTTGTTATGACAGCTGGGATGAATTCAGATCCCCCCAGAGGTCAAAACCTCGCCAGCACCATCGTGCTGGTAGTGGCTTGGCTTTTGGGGAATATCTGGGCACTGCAATGGCTATTTGAGTCATTTAAGTATGCATCACTGCTAAATATGATGCTAATCGGTGTTGTGCTCATGGCTTGTTTGGTACAGCTATGGCGCGATCGCTTAATTATAACTGTGTCAGCAACTCCCACCTTAAGACTCTATCCCCTGTTGCTAATGTTAGGGTCTGGGATTAGTGCGATCGCATTCAGGTGGTTGGTGTATATCCCACAACTCAACTTACTCCTATTCCTACTGGGTAGCTACGGGTTATGGGGTTTGTTTATCTCACCATCCCTTTGGCGTAAAGGGTTACCTGCTGCAATTTTAGTTGCCTGTGTTGTCCCTTTCAGCACTGAGTTTAACAGTGGTTTGGGTTTTCCAGTAAGGGTGATCACTGCTCATGCTGTGGAACAGATGCTGTCAGCTTGGCACATTGTAGCTATCTCCTCCCACGACATTATTGTCATGGAAAACGGGATTGCTCAGGTAGATTTGCCCTGTAGTGGTCTGAAAAGTTTGTGGACAGGGACTTTGTTTTTACTGGCAGCTACTTGGTTAGAACGTCGTCAGCTAGGGATACGTTGGTTACTGGTTTGCACTGCAAATCTTGTGCTGCTAGCGATCGCTAATACAATCCGGGTGCTGCTGTTAGTCATGATTATAGAAGTCTGGCAACAGCAACAAGTTGCTGAAGTGCTACATCTACCGCTAGGACTGATTGGTTTTATCTTGGCTTGTGCCTTCAGTTGGATGCTGCTGCAAACCGTTCCTCAGAATTCCGGGGGTTTGATGTTGGCCACAACTGTGTTTAGGGATTTGTCATTGCTGGGTAAAGATAAGAAACAAGGACTTACGGGGTTAAGTGGATTTCGCCCCCCTGCCCCCCAATTTTGGGGGGTAATGATGTCAAAGTCCCCCAGAATTGGGGGATTTAGGGGGCACTTGGGTAAGGATAAGAAACAAGGAAGTTTGAAGAAAGGAAACCCCCATCGAAACGGAAATTTAGGATATTCGTCTAATTCCGGTCTGGCACTAAAGGATAGTCAGTGGCGGCTAAACAAACAAAACGGATATCCCCAGGCTACTGCTCTAGTTAAGACTGGTGTCAGCTATCAGTTTCAGCAAAAGTCTAAGAGTATCACTTGGCTGCTGATTGTAGTTATCGCTCTAGGGCTGGTAGGTCAAATTCAGCCAATTCAAGAGAAGGTAAATGCCATCGCATCGATTCAATTACCCCAGCAACTGGTATCTGAACCCTTACCTCTAACGGAAGCTGAACAACGATTTTTTGATAATCATGCCTTACCTATTGCTCAAAAGCAACGGTTTGTCTATGGCAATCTCTCTGGTTCAATGCTATTGGTAGCCAGTAGCGCTTGGCAAGCTCACCATCCACCAGAATTATGTTTGGTGGGCAATGGTTTCAAGGTAGATTCGATTAAGCCAACCTTGCTCAATCAGTCAGTAAAGGCACGGTGGCTATCTCTGCAAGACGGCAAACGTTCAGCAACCTACTGGTTTCAATCACCCCAGGGCACTACAGATGATTTCCTATCCCGAATCTGGGATTATATCGCCCATCGCAACAAGACTTGGGTGCTAGTTTCTGTTCTTTTCGATAATGAACACAATCCCGATAGTGCTGAGATTCAGACTTTTGCTAGCGCTATCCATGATGCTATTCACCAAAGCTTAACGTCAGCAGTCAGCAGTCAGCAGTCAGCGGTTAGCCGTCAGCCGTCAGCGGTCAGCGGTCAGCCGTCAGTAGTCAGTGGTCAGCTTATTTTATTCAAAAGCAAGCCCATTAGCTGATAGCTGATAGCTGATAGCTGATAGCTGATAGCTGATAACTGATAACTAATAGCTGATAGCTGATAGCTGATAACTGATAAAGCAATAACATGAAACAAAAATCTCTAAAACAAATCCTTGATATCAGTTTTTACAGTATTTTTTGGCTGTGGAATCTGATGTTTCTCACAGTTGTCTATGCTGGCATCTTGCCAATTATTGGTATTCTGTTAATCCAGGAGACCTTTGATGGTGCTATTCCTGTTGATTTCTTCCTTACGTTTTTAGCATTGATTGCAGTACCAACTGTCTGTACTGTCATTGGTGGTTGGCGTCTCACGATGCAACCAAGGGAGTTAATGCGCTTGTTTTATGGTGTGGAAGCACCCTTATTTGCTTGGTGCCTAATTCGTTTGTTCTTGATCCGGGAATTTACCACTGTTAGCACCTTAGTATTGGGTACCGTTTTGGTTTGTATCCTGGCATTTGCTGCGGAAGTAGTATGGGGATATGATCCTAATCGTAAACCAGTAGCATGGTTACAACTAATTGCTCACACCTTGATGCTTTTGACTAGTATTTATGTCGGAGTATTGCTGTTGTTTTATGTTGTCCCTGCTGCTGGTGCTTTTATCCAAAATTTCTTCAAATTCCAATGGCTAGAAAATCTGTGGTTATCATGGATCTATATTGATATAATCGGTTTATTAATGTTACTCCTATTTGGATTTAGCATTACCCTATTTCTAGGAATGCCCTCAGCATTTACAGCCCTTTATGTTCATTCCGGACAGCGCATCTTAAGGGCTTTTGCCAGACAGTATGGGCGCAACCGGGCGATTCAAGGGGCAGTAGCTGTGGTTACTGTCTGGATGATTCTGTTCTTTTCCTTGAATGTACAAGCTCAAGTTGAGGCGTTTAAGCTCCTAGAAAATTACCCAAAAACTAATAGCGATCGCCAAGCCTTGATAGCTAAGTCTGATGTAATTCGCACTGGGTTAGTTAATGCCAATTTGTTCCCCTATCGGTATCTGAGTAGCCGAGACGAGAATAACCATATCTACGCGATGTACAAAGATGTGTTTGACTTGCCAGATTCCCTATGTGAATTTTTACAAAATAGCTACAATCTGGTTATGTCACCGTTTTTGTATAAGGGCTCCCGAGACGATGTGGAAAAAGCTCAACAGCTTTATGGGGAATTCTTTGATACACCACTTCAGAAAGCAGAACGAAAAGCTGTTCAACATGCCCTACAATCTACAGCGATTATTGACCAAGCTAAGGCGGGTTTGTTGAATATCGATCAAAAACGGGTGTGGCTGCAAAAGCAAGAGGTAACCTTAGATGCCCATGGGGATTGGGCAGATGTAGAAATCTACGAGGTGTATAAGAATAAAACTACTGATGTTGAGGAAGTACTCTACTATTTTTCGTTACCAGAAGGGGCAGCTATTACTGGCTTGTGGCTAGGTGAAACGGATGACCGCAATCACCGCTTTCCATTTCAAGTCTCGCCACGGGGTGCTGCACAACAGGTTTACAACTCCCAGGTCAGGCGATCGCGTCCTGTGGACCCAGCCCTGCTTGAGCAAGTCGGACCTCGGAATTATCGTCTCAGAGCATTTCCCATTCCTCGTCCGTTATCCTCATGGGAGAAAAGACATGGTAGCGATCGCGCAACGGAAATGCATCTGTGGCTGACCTACAAGGTGATGCGACAAGAGAAGGGTTGGCCCTTGCCTGAGTTAAACGAACAACGTAATATCTTTTGGACAAATCGCACCAAGCGCATCCGCAATGGTAAAGTACAACGGGGTTTTTCTGATAGGTGGTTAGAAGCATATTTACCAGCAGATCAACCCCAGCAACCCATGGTTCATCAGGTGAATTTAGGGGATGGCTACCGCATCTCGGCGAAACCGTTAGACTTGTTGCAGAAATCGGGAATAGGGAACACTAACCTCTCGACATTAAAGGATAAGCGGTTTGCTCTCATTCTCGATAGTTCCAGGAGTATGGCTGCTCAAGCATCCCAGGTCAAAGAGACATTCACTTGGCTACAAAAACAGGGTTTTGCTGATCAGAGCTTGACTAACAATGATGCGGATTTGTACATCACTGACGCAATAGATAACAAGATCGAACATCAAGCTAAACGCATTGATGATATAAGTGATTTTGATCCTGCTGAGATCACCTTTTATGGCTCTATCCAACCTGAACAGATGCTGCAACAGTTTGAACAGTTGCGTGGCAATACCCCTTATGACGGGATATTACTGGTGACTGATCAGGGTAGTTATGAGTTATCTGAGGATAATAAAAATGTGGCGGTGGTGGCTGCACCCCTGTGGATGGTTCATTTGGGCAATCAATTACCCTCAGCCTACAATGATACGATTCTAAAATTGATTCAAAATAGTGGTGGTGGTGTCTCTACGGATATCCAAGGGGTAATCCAGCGGATGGCGACTCAAGAAGCCTTGGGGTCATCGGTCGTAAGTGTGGCGGATGGCTATGCTTGGTTTATGGAATCAGGAACTGCTGAGACTACTACTGAAACTGGATTTGAACCACTGGCGGCCAGGCAACTTATCCTAGGGTTGAGTGGAAACCTGAATGGTTCTCTAGAAGAACTGGATCGGATTCATGGCATCGCCAAGACCTATGACATTGTCAGTCCCTATTCATCCATGATTGTGCTGGTGAATGATCAGCAACGAAGGATGCTCAAAGAAGCAGAAGCGTCGAGCGATCGCTTTGACCGAGAGGTGGAAACTGGGGAAGAACAGTTGAATCAGCCGTCTAATCCGTTTAGTGTTTCCGGTGTTCCTGAACCGGAGGTATGGATGTTGATCTTGATCAGTGCGATCGCACTTTTGATTATTAGCAAACGACAAAAAATTACCGTTGACGGTTAACCCTCAAGAGTTGTGAATTATATAGCAATTCTCATAGCTATGAGAATTGCTATATATAGAGGTTCTCATATTAATCAGGTACACAGGATTTTTTCCCTGTTCCCTGTTCCCTGTTCCCTGTTCCCTGTTCCCTGTTCCCTAAAATCCACAACTTGTGTACCTCACCTATTTAATAAATGCTCTAAGTAGCATTAGTGAATAAGCACACTTTCAATAAACTCTACTAGTTCTGAGGTTTTAAGCAAGCGTGGCATCTTGAACTGTGCATGTGATGTTCCTTGAGCAAGGATTTTATTTTTCAGCATTTTAAAAGTGTCTGTCTTCACCAACTTCAATTCAAGTTGACCGAGCCGATTTTTATCTCTCAAATTCCTATAAGCAGGATACTGATCATAAATAAATTGTTCCATTTTAGTCTGGCATATTTTAAAGTCAGGTAGACTAGCCAATGGTTTAGAAACTTCCACGTAGATCACATACCTCCAGGGACTGATTGAATACATCATTGCCGTCGTGTAATCTACTAATTGGCAGTCATCCCCAAGACTGTTTATCCCTTCAATCAGGGCAGCAAAAACGATGTTTTCAGGAACTCTCTCGCCATAGAAGTCTAACAAAGAACCATTACGGTACAAAAATTCTACACTAGGGCTTTGGTTATAGTAGCCAAGGCACTTAACAACATCCCCCAGTCTGTACCGGTAAAGTCCAGCGACTGTTGTTACCACTATTTCATAACTTTCACCGACCGCAAGGGAGGTTAAATCAACAGTAGTAGGCGCATCCCCATCAACTTCACTAATCCGTATAAATTCAAAGAATGCCGAACTAGGAGTTATCACATAGGCAGGAGGCTCTTTTTGTGGTTCTAAGTTGATTCCAATCCAAGCTTCAGAAGCACCATAACCAGGAGAGTAAATCGGGAGGTCACCTGTATAAACTTGCAAACTTTCTTTGTACAGCTGCATAGAACCCGTTGTGATACATTGTATGTAGGACAATTTCGGGAATATTCGAGGTAAAATTCCCTCGAATCCTTTTTCAAATTCAGTCCTTAGTACCTGGGCACGGTCTGGATTTGGCTTGAGTAAATTTTGTAAATCATCCCGTGTGGAAGCATCTAGTTCTAAGCTTTGATCAATTCTACCATACTGGATATCGTTGACCAATTGCTGCCACTCTTTTTCCAAGGTTTGTAGACCTTGTAATAAATTATAGGCAAAGTTACCCATGATGTATGCCAAATCTTGCTCTAGTAAACCAAACAGCAAATGGCAATAATAAGCACTGCGGTAATCCGATATTAAAAAGACGCTAGGAGGGCTAGTATATTTGAGACGTATAATAGTTTGAATAAACTTAGACTGTTTGATGCCTCCGCTACTACCTGCTCCTCGTGGAATCCCACTGGGTGTAAGCTTTAGA
>NZ_JAAHIE010000365.1:0-7695 GCF_010671945.1 Moorena sp. SIO4E2 | reverse complement strand
TTCCTGAACTACTGCTGACTTTTTCAGCTGGTCACCCACCAGGAGGTATTGACTCAAACTATTACTCTGACTAATTTGTCAGTTTTACTGAGATCTAGTCTACCGTACTTTTAAAAGAGCCGCACCCGAAGCATTTGCTGCTGCTATGTCTTTTTTTGTAAAACAATAACCGTGATTGGCACCAAGTTTAACCAGCTCTTCTTCCCTTGTTATCACCTTAATTTGCTGTCTCAATGCTTCTGTATTTTCAAGAGCTTCATAAAACTTAAAAACTGCTTCTTTTGACATAGTTTTTTCAACCAATTAAACCAAGCAAAATTACAACCAAAGCAATGATAATCCCAGAGTCTACCTTCACCAACACCACCTTTACCCTCAATCTAGGTCTATTGGCTTATACTGATGGAGGCGGGTCGAGCAGCAGAGGGGAAGGGACTCGCTCCGGATAGGCTAGGCGCAAAAAGTGCATTCCGATTCCAGCGATTCCAAGCATTAGATCGGGAAACAGATCCTTAGTCGTAGAACCACAGAGCCACGTGCGAGCTTTCTCAAACCGACGCCACTGGGCCTGAGCTTGGACGTTAGCCTCCATCTGCAAATAAGGTGTGTCCCTCAGTTGAGAAAACCGCAGCAACAGCTCAGCATTGCCGGATCTGCCATGACATAGGGAATCATTACCGAGCTTGTCAAAATTCCGCAAAGTAGCATTGAGAGCTGCGTAAGCCTCCCGCAGAATATCTTCGTCATTTTTCCCTAAAGCTGCCCAACTGGCAATACGGCTCAAACCAATTCCCGCCGACCCATTGCACCAAGCATTGGCAAAATGGGGTTCGTTTCTGTCAGCTACCATGACCGATTTGCGCAGGTCATACCAATCCTTCTGCTCCGAATCAAAATGAGTCGCTTCATAGGCAAAGCATTGACGACCAGCCTGAATGTACTCTTGCTTGTCAAGATTACACCCCAGCAAAATTAGTGCCCACCCTGAACCACTCGAACCATGGGAAAAACCGGTCGGATTCTGCTGGTGTAGATCCGGTCGCCCACCCTGCCAACTTAGGGTGTCCCCCTGGCGAGTTGCCCCTTGGAGCAAATGTTGAGCAGACTGCATGGCACAATCTATGGCACTATCTCTCCCTTGGCCAGAAGTGGTGTTTGCCAACCCCAGCATGACAGGAATCACCCCCGTGACTCCGAGCAAAAGGTCAAAGTATTTGTCCTGAGGAATCCGTGGTATCAGTTCGTGAGTCAACTCTACTGCCCGCTCCAGCAATTCTGGTCTGTCCCATAGTTGAGCCAGGTGGGTTAACAGGTAAATCAATCCAGCTGTGCCCTGGTAAGCCCCAACGAAGGGTGAACTAGGGTGCTCCATGGCGTGCTTGAAGGCTCGCTCTGCTGCTTGACGAAATTCTGGCTGGGGGTGAAGGGCATCGAGATAAGCCAAAAATAGGCAAATCCCCGCTGAACCCGCGTAAATATCTGGCCCGACATCTACTACACGTTTTCCAGTAGCTGTATAGTCGCTGGTTTGCCATGGAGCCTTACTCGGATCGGGTTCGAGCAATTCCCACAACTGCCAACCAATTTGCTGGGCGTAATTAACCGCTGAAGCGATAAAGTAGGGACTATTCAGTTCCTCTGTGGATAGGCTACTGTATATGTACTGGTTCTGCCGGATTCGGTTCTCCTCAGATAATTTTTCAATGCGTTTGACTGCATTGTCCAATGGGGAAATCGCGATCGCATCTGGCAGAAATTGTTGGTAATTGTGGATTAAATCTAGAGCCCCAGTTGCCTTAGCTGAGAAGATGGGGATATCCAATTGCCACAGGGATGCTAGTTCTAGCTCAGCCAGTTTCCCTTGATTGTCCCACTTTCGTTGATGCTCTTTTAAGGTGTTGAACAGCAAATCCACTTCTAGGGGTTCGGCAAGACATTTGGGATGGCGAGCGGCAAGGAGCAACTTGGCATAGGCTTGGGTTCCCCAATTAATGAAGCGCACTAATGAGGGAGAAAATAAGTCTTGGAGGGACGTTGCGGCTTTCGTGGGGTTTTCTCTAAACCAGTTATAAACTCGGTTAAATCCCTCAACAATGGCATCTTTGTACTCCTGTGGCTGTACGAGCTGACCTTGGTAATAGATGCGATTGGTTCCTTCGAGTTCGACCCGAATTCCCGATTGATATTCAACACCCAGGGCTAATGACATCCGGCCCTCGTTCACTTTAGGAACTTGATGGGGTACTTCGTAGGAGTCGCCGCCCCTAGATCCGCTCAATTTCATTTGATTTTTATCCCCCGGGTCTGGCCATTCGAGCAAACCCGTCTTGAAAACTGAATCGAGGACTGTACCGGGCAATTTGTCTATGCCAAGGGGCAACACTTCCAAAACCGTTTCGCAGTCGCAAATAAACCCATTGCCATCAGCAACTAGGACGTTTTCAACATGCAGATCGCATCCCCCTAGGATGTAGAAAATGCTGAGAAATCCCCCGAGTTGCTGATAAAATCCCTCAGCAGAAGCTTGACTTTGGACATGGTTTTTACCAGAAGCAATAAACTCTGCATAACCATAGCCATCTCGACAGAGCACTCCATAGCTGCCAAAGTCAATCACCTTATCCCTAGTCAAGGTTTCTAGCAGCCCTTGCATCGCTGCTTCAGATTGAATACAACGAGGCTTATAAACAATTGTTGCTGGCTCAGAGTTAATCAGCTCTAGTTCCACGATCACTACGCTCTTGCCGCCAGCATGGTAATCCGATTTGCCTAACTTAAAGGATTTGACTTGGGTAATGGGTTTCCCTGAGAAGAACGTCCCACTAATTTGCTCGCGATCCCTAGCCAAACGCTGAATCACTTCCTCACCAAAATCACACAATAAACCAGTTACTTGTGCCAACCAACGTGATAGTACAGGAAACTGAAAATAAAAGCGGTGATAACTCCAACCGTCTTGAAAAGTCTGTTCCAGGTAGGCCAGATAAGCCTCTGGATCATCGGCTGATTTGGCGATCTTATTCTGAAGACAATAGACATTAATATTGGCTTCAACCGTCCAGGTTAAGGCCAGCTCAAAGCGATTGAGCAGGTGAAGTTGAAGGTCACTGACGACTTGCTTTGAAATCACCTTCAGCTGATCACATAAAGGTTGCAATCTCTGGTACAAAAGCCGTAGAAAGGGTTCGCAGGCTATCGCCAATTCCCCGTGGTAGATATCGGTTTCGTACCAGGAACTCCCTAAAAAATCCCCTTTTGGTAAATCCAAGGTCGCGATCGCAGCGCGGTAGGTTTCTAGCCACTGACGGTGAGGTTTGACGAACTCCAATCGGTCTGCTGCCGACAATTCCCCCCAGTTTCGTTCGTATAATTTATAGTCCGTTAATATTTTTTTTAGGTCTTCAATAATCGATTGACTGACGTTTCCTTGCTCATAGGAATCCTTAAGCACCTGCACAGCCAACTTGCCAGTCAGTTTTTTGATGTTCCAACTATCTAATGGTTCAAGCTGGTTGCTAAACCTAGCTTTCCCCTGGCCTTTAGCCAGTTGTTCAACAATGAGGGTTCGCTCAGCCAAATTACTAGCTCGGCAAGCCAGTTCCTCCACCACATAATCGTCAACCATAACCCCAAGAGTTACCAAGCAAGACTAATAAAAAGTTAACAACGGGGGCTGGCATCACATCTCAATCTTAAAAAATGCGATGTCATGCCAGCTCCTAGACAGGTACCTAGCCTATTGGATTAGAAACGGTAACAACCTAATTGGTCGTTCCATCAAGTCTTGGTTGTTCCATCACAAACGATGGTTAGAGGACCGGAGCTGCAGGTGGATTCACAACTAGCAGCGATATCAAACTCCCCTAAGGAAGCATTTAACAACTCGATGAAAGCATGATCCTGCTTCTCGACAGATTCAGGCAGGGAAGTGGTAGCTGAGAGTCCAAAAGCTTCTGGGTTATTTTGAACTTCGCTACGGAACTCAGCGTCAATAGATGCCTGGTGCAGTACCTTTTTTAGGGTAGCCTTGACATTATATTGCTCCTTCGTGCCCCTTATAGGCAGTAATATTTACCATCTGCTTGTTTAGCAGACATTTATTAGTGTATAGATAATTTTCATCCTATGGTTCACTTTTTGACATTTCTTAACTTTTATCTGAAGTCTTTTAAAATGCATATATAGTTTAGTTTTTATGTAACAAAAAATACAGTTTTTTATTGACAAACATCCCTATATACTTAATAAACTCTTGCCTCTTGCCCGCCCCCCTTAAGGGCTGGGGGTTAGGGGGGATTCCTCTTGCCTTTCCTTAAGGGATTCTGTTCACAAATCAAATAGAAATGCTATAGCTGTATGGTGACTTGGTAAGCAGATAAGCAAAATAAACCAGGACTTACGCGGTTAAGTTGATTTCGCCCCCCTAGGGCGTGTTTTCAAAGTTTTCCGCAAGATTATGATCCCCCCCAGCCCCCCTTGAAAAAGGGGGGAGCCATACTCAAATTCCCCCTTTTTTAAGGGGGATTTAGGGGGATCTCCGAGTTTGAAGACACGCCCTAGCCCCCCAATTCTGGGGGGTAATGATGTCAAAGTCCCCCGAGGGGGACCAACGGGGGCGCGTAAATCCTGTAAACATCAGAAATTGGGGGTGAAACCCTACAGGCTATACACCGATTGCACCTGTGCTTAATAAATAAGCAGAATGATTATTGACACTTGCACCGCTTTGACAACTGGGAATTTCTAGATATATGAGTGAAAACCACAGATTTGACGGTAAGTTTGGGCAAAGATTGTTAGGGCTTGTCCAGCCTTACTGGATACCAGTATCGGATCAAAGAGGAACTTTTCTAGGGCTATTGCTGTTGCTAATAGTATTCCTTTTAATAATTTCTTTTACTATTGTCAGCCTCATTAGCTTAGGAGGACAGCACTATTTTCCAGAAATAATTAATAGTGTTGCTCCCGGTTTAGTGGACTCTGTTGCCATGATCAATAAGTCGCCAGCTATCTATGTCATTGCTTTACTTTTCCTAGCTACGATTGCTGCTTTTGCCTACTACAGGCAACAGTTACAAGATAATTGGCAACCATGGTTGATGTCAATAGTGATAGTGTTGTTACTGCTATCAAGTACTGGGGTGAATGTCTTAAGCAGCTACTTGAATCGGGACTTGATCACGGTCATGGCTCGACACCAGGCGTCAAACTACCTGACCCTGCTCTTACTCTACAGCAGTTCCCTATTGGCCATTGTGCCCTTAATGGTTTTTTCCAACTACATCAAAAAGAGACTTTGTCTCGACTGGCAACAATGGTTAACCAAATATTTCCTCGATCAGTATCTATACAATAGAGCCTATTACGAACTCAAGACTAATCTGGATATCGATAACCCAGACCAGCGCATCTCCAAAGAAGTTGAATCCTTTACTAAAACCATCTTGGATTTTTGGGTTGCTATACTAAATCAAGTTGTTAATCTAATTGCTTACGGAATCGTTCTTTGGACGATTTCTAAACTGCTGTTGACTGCTATGGTAGTCTATTCCCTGTTCGTCAACGTCAGCGTGATTTTTTTGAGTAAATGGTTAGTTGATCTTAACGGAGAAAAACTCGAATACGAAGCCAACTTCCGGTACAGTTTGGTTCGCATCCGCGACAATGCTGAATCAATCGCCTTCTCTCGTGGAGAAAATCAAGAATTGAGTTTAGTGAAGCAGCGATTTATTCAACTGATGCAGAATCTAAATCTGATTATCGGCTGGGAGCGGAATATAGAATTCTTAACCATAGCGTATCAAAATTCTATCTTTATCATACCTTACTTGACTGTAGGATCATTGTATTTTAGTGGTCAAGTTGAGTTAGGGACAGTTACTCAAGCAAGTATATTGTGCTTTCAGCTTTCGGGGGCACTGGCAGTGATTGTACGTCGGTTTGATACCCTTAGTGCTCTTGCTGCGGTGGTTAATCGCTTAGCTAGCCTGGCGGAGGTTTTGGAAGCGCCGACGGCACAACAGAATGCTGCTAAGATTATTAAGACAGTAGAGGACAACTGCTTTGCCCTCAAAGAGATTACCTTGCAAACTCCTAACAGCCAACAGACCTTGATCAAAGATCTCTCGTTGTCAGTGGAACCGGGTGAGGGGACACTAATTATGGGGGCGAGTGGCTGTGGCAAGAGTTCTTTGCTAAGAGCGATCGCTGGGTTGTGGAACACAGGAACAGGCTGCATCATGCGACCTGCCGTGGAAGACATCTTATTTTTGCCTCAACGTCCTTACATGATTCCAGGATCCTTGCGAGAACAGCTGCTTTACCCAAATGCCAGCCGCGACAGTTCCTTGGAGGAATTGGAGTCCGTGCTGCACCGGGTTAACCTTTCTGAGCTGCTGGCCAAGGTGGGCAGTTTGGAGGTCCAATTAGATTGGAGCAGTGTTCTGTCCCTAGGAGAACAACAGCGTCTAGCCTTTGCCAGACTCTTGCTCAATCAACCTCGCTATGCCTTCTTGGATGAAGCAACCAGTGCATTGGATCAGCAAAACGAGCGGCATCTCTATCAGCAACTACAGCAAACCGAAACCACGTTTATCAGTGTTGGTCACCGAGAGAGTCTGCTGAAGTACCATCAGCAAGTTCTGGAACTATCGAGTGATTCTAGCTGGCAGCTCTGTAAGTCCTAGATTGATTAGTTACAATTAACCCACTCTTGTAAGAGTGGGTTAGACAGGAAATTTAAAGTTAACCACCAATGGCGTTGTTAGTATACGCCAGGATTATAGCGATCGTCGCCCGCATTATAAACCTCTGACCGAGGAGTCGCGGTAAAAGTACCTTCATCAATTTGCGCTTGTAACAGTTTCTTCTGGCGTTCGCTTAGTCCCGGAATTTTCAGAACATCTTCTACTGACTTGTAGGGATGTATTTTACCTTCTTGAATAATCTTACTAGCCAAGTTTGGATAGAATCCGCGATAGTGGCGAAACTTTCGCACATGAGTATTGTTCAGGTCAATCTTCTCACCAAACTCGGTGGATAACTTGCGATCAGCCTCATTGCTCCGGGAACGAGCGATTAAAGCGGTAGATGAGGGCAACGTTAAGTTATTTAAAGAAAATGTGTCTGCTGAAGACATAGGGGAAGCGATCGCACTTTGGGATAAGCCTAAGCAGCCCAAGCTAAGCACTAGAAGGCATAACACTGCCAGATGACGCAATTTTCTCATCATAAAACTCCTTACTTACACAACACAGCACTAAGAGAAATTTAATCTCTGTGGGTTTAGTTTAATTTTTGTTTCCTATCATCTCATATTATCGAAGTCCAGACACAAGACCTAAACTTTTTCCAGAAGACGATTCCCACCCTAGTTACTTGACAAATTTTGCTTTGTAAGCTAATAGCTATCAGCTATCAGCTATCAGCTATCAGCTATCAGCTATCAGTTATCAGCTATCAGCTTATGGGCTACAGATAGTGCTACTGTTCGCGCAGCGTGGCCATTCGCGTAGCGTGGCCAACGGCCAAGGCCAAGGCCAAGGCTGACCGCTGACCCCTGACCCCTGACCCCTGACCCCTGACCCCTGACCCCTGACCCCTGACCCCTGACCCCTGACCCCTGACCGCTGACCGCTGACCCCTGACCCCTGACCCCTGACCCCTGACCCCTGACCGCTGAACCCTGACCTCTGA
>NZ_JAAHIE010000364.1:0-7708 GCF_010671945.1 Moorena sp. SIO4E2 | reverse complement strand
GGCAATTAGCCCAACCTCATCTAGTTTTGTTGTTCACGTTTTTACAATTATTACGCTATCCTCAGCAACAGTTCAAGGCACTGACCCAAAGATATCTCGATTTTTATTATAAAGAGGTACTGCAGTTAAGGACAAAAGAGGAAGTTCCAGACAAAGTTAATGTAATTTTTGAGCTGGGGCAAGGAGAAGAAGCCCATCTTATTAACAAGGGTACTTTGCTCAGTGCTGGACAAGATAGTCAAGGGGTTAATATTAACTATGCCACCGATGAAAACATAGTTGTTAATCAAGCTCAAGTAGCCAGCATCAAAACCTTATTTCTGGAAAAAGATTACATCAGTTTAGAAAATATTCATCAGCAAGATAACAAGAGCGATCAAAGCTTTGAAAACATGCTGCGCTGGGCGGTTGGTAGCCCCAACCAAGGAGACCAACTTCCTGATTTTAATGGTGACGCTGTTGATATTGATTATCTTAAAGAACGTATTTATCAACAAATCAACGATATTGAGATTGAACAAATTCCTCAGGAACAAGAGGATTATATTAAAAATAAACTTTTTTTTGCCACTGTAGAAAATTTCAAATATTGCTTTGAGATACATGATCGGCAAATAAAGAAGGGAGATGCAGACGTCCAAGAACCTACAGAATTAGAATGGAACGAAGTTTATAAAATACTAGAAAAAGCTTACAGAAAAAAAATTACCATGGGGAGGCGTAATGCCTTAAAAGAAAAACGAGAACAAGAAGAGCGAGAACAATTGGCTTTCAAGAGCATGATGGAATTGGCTCTTGGGTCACCTAATCCTGGCGATCCTTTGCCGAAAATGCCTAATGGTTATACAACCCTCCAAGAGATATTTGATCATCTTGACCAAGAGCTTCTTGACCAACAGCCAGTTATTAGATATATCAAAGAAGAACTGTATCTGAGTGTGGCAGATTTCCGGAAGATTATGGAAATCCTAGCTACTACAGAAAATCCAGATTGGGAAGAAGTCTATCGCCTCGTTGAGAAAGCCCAAACTAAGAAAAGGAACTTTACTTATCCTCCTATTGGTAGAAGCGAAATTAAAAATATTCATGCAACTTCTCTAGTTGATGCAGAAAAGGGTCAAGCCACTATATCACAACCTTTTCATACTTTTGGCGAGATTAGTCAAACCTCGCAAAACTTCATCGGTTTTACCATTACTTCTCCCGTATTTTTGTTGCAAGAAGGTACACGTACTATTACCCTCACCTTCGCTTCTCAAGGAAACACTTTGAATCGGGATGCTTTCCAAGAAATACTAAGCAGTGAAAATGAACCTTTTGAAATTTACTTGAGTAGTGAAACCCAATGGATACAACTTCAATCCTTTGGATCGAAAATTGGAGATTTTATTGTAGAAGAACCTCTTAAATCCTATCCCGCTACAGAACTATCTCTGAGTTCGACTTCTTCGGAAAATGGTAACTTTACAAGTGTTTCTTTTCGTGAAGGTTCTGAATATACCTTTTCCGATGTGGGGCAGCTTCTTGTCTGGGATGACGGTAAGATATTCAAGATTACAGGATTAGTCAGCGATAGCAAGAAGGAAGCTTATATAAAGCAAATTGGGAATTTCCCTCAAGAGGCTGTTAGTACTGACAAGATTAACCTCTATCGTTCTTCTGCTATTTACCTTAACAGTTTACAGTTTCAGTTAAAACTCGATTCTACCCTACCAGCTATCTTGCCACCAAAACCAGATGAGTCAACTTTTTTCATCGCAACTTCCTATCCGATTGTAAAAATTCTGTTGAAAGAAATATCAGCAGCAGAAAATTCCCAGTCAAGACTTATCTATTACGAGGAATTTAAATCGGTGCGCTTAGAAAAAGTCAAAATACAAGTTAAGGCTGAGAATATTAAAGATATCAAACTGCGAAATGATAACTCAGTACTCAATACCAAAAGTCCTTTTCAACCCTTTAGCAATAATCCTAAAGCAGGTTCGGGGTTTTACTTCGCTAATCGAGAAATTAGCACCAAAAAATTAGATAGTCTTGCCATCAATATCGATTGGATGGGACTTCCTCAAGACTTTGCCACCCATTATCAGGCATACAATAGCACCGAGGTAATTCCGGAGGCAATTACTAATAACAGCTTTCAAGCCAGTTTGAAACTTCTCAATAACAGAAGCTGGGTGGATATTGAAGGTCCCAAATCCATCTTTACCGAAAATAACAATACTTTAAATAATTCAATTAACCTCAATTATCAAAACTTTAATATTCCAGGCTATTCTCTCGATACTTCTAGCTTAGAAACAGAAACAGACGATACTTTTGAGCAAAATCGGTATTTCAAACTAGAACTAGAAAGTCCAGATTTTGCCCATGATTTATATCAGATAGTCCTATACAAGGTGGCTTTGTCAACGGATGATGCTATCAAATCTCTGACAGTTTATCCCCCTTACACCCCGCAAGTGAAAGCCATCTCCCTCGACTATACCGCCTCAGTAGAGATTGACTTGCAAGCCTCCCAAAGCGAGCAGGAACCTAGTAAAATATTCCAACTTCATCCCTTTGGCTATGCGGATATCCAAACTCTCAATCAAGACAACCAATATTATCTCCTACCGAACTATCAAGAAGAAGGCAGTTTATACATCGGTATCCGCAATCTGCAACCACCCCAAAACATTTCCATCCTCTTCCAAATGATACCGGGCAGTGGTAATGGGGAACTAACTCCACCACAGATTCACTGGAGTTACTTGAGTGGTAATTCTTGGCGAGAATTTCAAGATACAGAGATGCTTTCCGATAGTACCAATGGGTTAGTGGATGCAGGGATTATCCGCTTGAGTATCCCTGAGGGAGCCACCAGTCAGCATAACTTGTTACCCAGTGGTTTACATTGGCTACGAGCCACCGTCAAGGAAAACGCTGATGCTATTCCTGATACTCTGGACATCAAAACCCAAGCAGTCAGGGCGACCTTTGTTAACCAGGGGAATGCAGCCGACCATTTAAGTAAACCCTTAGCAGCTAATTCTATTCAAGGATTTGTAACACGAGAACCCGCCATCAACACAGTACAACAGCCCTATAGTTCCTTTGGCGGTAAACCAAAAGAAGACAATCGCGCTTTCACCATGGGGGTGAGTGAAAGACTGCGCCATAAACAGAGGGCTATAACTGCCTGGGATTACGAACGCCTGGTACTGGAAAAGTTCCCCCAAATCTATAAGGTGAAATGTATCACCTCTGCTGCTGGCAACCACAATCCTGGTGATGCCAAGGTAACAGTAGTAGTTGTTCCCGATATTGCCAATACAGCGCCTTTCTTTCCCCTCGAACCCAAAGCACCTTTGTATTTACTCAAGGAAATCCAGGCATACCTGCAAAACTATACCTCACCATTTGTGCAAATCGTGGTTAAAAATCCTCGCTACGAACGCATTAAATACAGAGTGGCTATCCGTTTTCGCCCTGGATATGACCAAGGGTACTATCTCAATCAACTCAATGAAGATATTAAACGTTTTTTGTCCCCGTGGGCCTATGAAGAACAAGCAGATATTACCTTTGGGAGTTCAATCCATAGTTCCTCAATCGTCCATTTTATTGAGAAAAGACCCTATGTAGATTATGTTGGCTATCTCAAATTAATCGAGCAAGTCGGCATCAAAGCAGGATCTGGCGGCAAGTCAGATACTTATTATCGGCTTAATCAGTTTAATCTCGCCCAAGTGCAACACCCCGATTCGATTTTGGTTTCTGCTCGTCAACATATTATCGACCTAATTGGCACAGACAACTATGATCAGGAAGATTTCGAGGGCATTGGTTACATGATTATTGGTATTGATTTTATTGTTAGTTAACAGGAGTATTGATCATGGCTCAAAAGAATAGAAGCGAACTGCAAGGATTATTCAAGACAGGGGCAAAGCCTTCTCAACAGGATTTCGCAGATTTTATTGAATCCACTCTCAATATTAAAGATGATGCCATAGAAAAGCCCTTTGGGGCAGATACTCCCCTGAAGATTATGGCGCAGGGTACGGATGAAAAACTGTTGGATTTTTATGCGGGTGAGGCAAAGACTTGGAGTATTAGTCAAAAATCAGGAGATAAGCAAGGTTTAAATATATCTAATTCCTCTGGAGATAGTAGGCTTTTTATTGACAGTGGTAGTGGTAATGTGGGGATTGGGACGACAAATCCAGGGGCAAAACTATCTATAAATGGCGGTTTGCATGTTGGTGGTGATTCAGATCCAGGGGATAAAAACCTACTGGTAGATGGGACTACAACCACAAATCAATTATCTGTCTCAAGAAGTCTCAGCTTTGGTGCATCAACCAGACAGATGATTAACTTGTGGCGTCAAAATTACGGCATCGGGATACAGGCTGGTACCCAATATTTCCGCACTGACAAGAACTTTGCTTGGTATAAAGGTGGTACTCATGATAACAATGAACTGAACCCTGGTACTGGCGGAACAGTACAGATGGTCATCACAGATGGCAATGTCGGGATTGGGACGGATAGTCCCGATCATCAGCTTGTCGTTGGTCCCCCAAACGGAGGACGTCATTTAGTAGTCAATGATATCCCCACAGCCCGCTGGGGATTTGCGACTGGCGACTACAATTTGGCAATTCAGAACGATGGCGATCAAGAGTGGAAAACCCGTATGTTACTCACCAAAGATGGCAATGTGGGGATTGGGACTGATAATCCAGGGGCAAAACTAGAAGTCAAGGGCAATCTCAAGCTACAGAACGGAGTAGCAGTCAATAACATATCTAGTGATGGTACCCTCCAAGGTAATAGCGACCTCACCATACCAACGGAAAAAGCAATTAAAACCTATGTAGATACTAAAGCACCTCTTGCTGGTTCTGATAGTCAGGATTTTTCAGCACAAAAGCTAACGGTAAGTGGAGCGATAAAACCAAGTGCTGGTAATACTGAAAATAACGGTATTGTGTTCCCTGAAAATGCATTTGGTGGTTCTGGAGATGCTGCCTGGATCAGGTATTATGCTCGGGAGGGAGAAAACACCACACTGGAGATTGGAACATCTAATGATACTGGCGATCATATTGCCTTAATGCCTGGAAGTGGTAATGTGGGGATTGGGACAACAAATCCACAGGCAGCCCTAGAGATTCATCAGAAAACTAATGATGTGAGTGCGTTTCGTTTATGGGACGAGCGCGAAGAAAGTGAGGATCAATTTTTCGATATTTTATTTGATCAACACAAAAATGTGCGGTTTGTACAGAAAGGTAATCTTGGACTATCTCTGACCCCGGAGGGAAATCTCAGCTTTGGTGCATCAACCAGACAGATGATTAACTTGTGGCATCAAAATTACGGCATCGGGATACAGGATGGTACCCAATATTTCCGCACAGCCATGAACTTTGCTTGGTATAAAGGTGGTACTCATGATGGCAATCCACTGAACCCAGGTGGCGGAACAGTACAGATGGTCATCAAAGATGGCAATGTCGGGATTGGGACGGATAGTCCCGATCATCAGCTTGTCGTTGGTCCCCCAAACGCAGGACGTCATTTAGTAGTCAATGATATCCCCACAGCCCGCTGGGGATTTGCGACTGGCGACTACAATTTGGCAATTCAGAACGATGGCGATCAAGAGTGGAAAACCCGTATGTTACTCACCCAAGATGGCAATGTGGGGATTGGGACTGATAGTCCAGAGGCAAAATTGGATGTGTCAGGACAAATTAAAGGTGGCGGGGTTTTGGCTGGAATATGGGCAGCCCAACCATTGACTGATACTTATGTCACATCCACGGAGGGGTGGGAAGATGTTCTCGAGACATCAGTTACTTTCACCCTAGATAGAACTGCAATGATTTTTTGTACCTATTCAATTAATGTCCAACCAACTGGGAATCCAGGAACTGATTTCCTCGGAACAAGGCTAGTCGTGGATGATCAGGGCTTAGGCCAATCTGGTTCGCACTTTCAACCTTTGGCTTCTGGTGATTCTAATGTGAATTTGAATGGCAATCTCGTCTTGCCGCTTCAGACAGGTTCGCATACTGTTAAGCTTCAGTGGAAGAAATATGGTAACAATGTTGCAAGCTGGAATAGCCACCCATCATGGCTAGATGGCTTCGGTGGCGGACGAACACTTGTGGTCATGGCATTTTACTTACCAATAATAGGTGTTTAGGAAATCATTAGTCATTTGACAACCAAACCCGCTCTAATCCCTCTTGTGTCACTCTCCGAGGATTAAAATAAAGACATAAATGCATACAATGTCTAGAAAGTGCGATCGCCGATATTGTAGTGCGATCGCCGATATTGTAGTGGCGTGGCACAGCTAAAATAGTGCAATAGTTTTTTCCGCTAAACCCTTGTTAAAAGTAGATTATGGTATTTTTCTAAAGCAACATTTAAGGTGTGCCACGCCAGTAGGGTGCGTTAGCGGTAGCGTAACGCACCATCTACAAATTCCAAAAGAGCCATCTTTAATTAGAGTAGAGCAATGATTACCTTAGCTAAATGGTCAATTGAAGACTATCATCACATGATTGCAGCAGGTATCCTCAGTGACCGCCATGTGGAATTACTAGAGGAAAAAATTATTGAAATGTCACCAGAGGGACCATTGCATCGGAAAATCAACGATTCTATGGCAGACTATTTACGGGAAAAGCTCCGAGGTTGCGCCAAAATCTACGAAGCACATCCAGTTACCATTCCTGATTCTGAACCCGAACCAGATATTGCTGTTGTTAAATTGCCAGTTTCCTTGTATGACCATCGTCACCCTTCTGCCGAGGAAATTTACTTATTGATAGAAATATCTGACACTACCTTAGAAAAAGACTTAGAACAGAAGCGAATCGCCTATGCTCAGGCTGGCATTTTAGAATACTGGGTTGTAGATTTGAAAGCTCAACAACTGATCGTGTTTCAGCAACCATCAGGGGATAGTTATCAAATCAAACAAACCTATAGCCAAGGAAGTCTCTCCCTTGTTGCCTTTCCTGATATTCAAGTGACAGTAGAAAAGTTAATATCAAAAACTATCTGAGATATAGCAATTATCATAGCTAGGAGGTATACAATTTAGGGATTGTAGGGAACAGAGAACAGGGAACAGGGAAGACAGAAGAGGGAATAGGGAAGAGGGATGCGCTGCATCAAGATAGGGAATCAACCTCAAAGAAGACTGTACCTCATAGCTATGATAAACGCTATATAATATACTATAGCGGTTTTAATAGTAACGAGGTACACAGAATTTTTTTACACTTCCGACTTCCCTACTCCCTACTCCCTACTCCCTACTCCCTACTCCCTAAAACCCAATAATTTGTACTTCACCCAATTGACAACTGCTGTATTGTAACCCATCCTCGTCAACAATAAACATGAAACAACAACTACAAAAACGCCTAACCCAACTCAAAGCAGAATTTGAATCAGGACAAAAAGTACTCGCAGATTTAGAAGCCAAACAAGCAAATGTCCGTGAAACCTTACTCCGCATCCAAGGAGGAATTCAGGTATTAGAAGAAGAGTTAACTAAAAACAATGGTCCTGCATCTGAAACCGAAAACGTGGAGGTTTTAGAAACGGAAGGAATTGAGAATTAAGAGAAATCTTGTAGAAGTAAACAAGCATAAACTATCTTTCCCCAATCACCATGACTGAAAACCTTACCATC
>NZ_JAAHIE010000363.1:0-7717 GCF_010671945.1 Moorena sp. SIO4E2 | reverse complement strand
TGGAAGCACTCCATAAATAATTCCTCCCCAACCAAAGAACTGACCAACACGGCTAGCAAATAACACACCTTTGTGTGGGTTGTCCGTAACTTGCCAAACCAGTGCCTTCAAGATGTTACCCCCATCTAGTGGTAAGCCAGGAATTAAGTTGAACAATGCTAAAGCCAAATTGATGGAGGCGAGGAGTGCAACAATTGATGCCAATGAACTTGCTAGATTAGCATTAGCCTGAACGGCAGTTAGTAGAGCAAATAGTAGCAAACTAACAGCTGGACCAGCAATCGCAACTAAGAACGCCTCTAGTGGACTTTTTGATTCTTTCTCCAGGCTAGCTAGACCACCAAATAGGAATAGAGTGATAGATTTAACCTCAATTCCCTGCTGGATCGCCACAAAACTGTGTCCTAGTTCATGAGCTAACACAGAAGCAAATAACAAAAGTGCAGTCACAAATCCTAAAAACCATGGCAAAACACCGCTCAATCCTGAAAAATTTGTTAAGTCACCTCCGAAATCAAAGGTGACTAAAGCTAGGACTAGAAACCAGCTTGGATTCACATAAAAGGGAATCCCAAATAAATTCCCAACACGAATACTGCTGTTCATGCAGACTACCTCAAACTCTCCTAAGACGTTTTTTTATACCAAGTTGGCTTCTAAGGTAGTAGATAGGTTATGGTTCATAGTTAACATTTCATGAAAAATAGTTCATGAAAAATAGATCATGATACCATTGCCAGTTATCCTTGGCAGTAAAGGGTTTATCGCTTTTGCCAATCAACAATCAACCAAGAGCAATGAACAATTAACCTACCTGAAGGCAACTCGATAGTAGTTTCGTCTTTCATGGTTCTATCGTAACGAAATGTAAAAGATTTGCCGATTGCTAAAATGCCGTAAAATCCGTCCACGCTTAGTGCGGTTTTAGGAATGCAGGTGGTTTGACCCCTCTCTGTTTCCATCGGCATAATAAAATTAAGCACCGCTCTTAGCTCAAGCGTGTTTAGAGCAACATCTTCTTTAAGCACTACCCCCCTTCCTACTAGTAAAACTGACTAAACGATGTCCGTCTTTCAAACCAAAAGCACCCACTCTTACAACCAACAAGACATCCAGCAAATCCTCAATCTAGCCCTGGCACGTCAGGAAATGGTTGAAGAATTTTCCCGTGAACAGTTGGTGGAAATTGCTTCAGAATTAGGGATTTCAATCCACACTCTCTTGGAAGCAGAACGAGAATGGCTAGCCCAACAACAAGAACAGCAAAAACGTCATGAATTCAATAGCTACCGACGTAGCCAATTCAAAAAAAGTTTTGGAAAATTTGTAATCGTTAATAGTTTTTTATTGGCGATTAATCTAATTAACGTTGGTTTTAACTTTGCTGCCCTGTCTTGGTCTTTATATATTTTCTTGTTCTGGGGTTTGTGGATAGCACTCAGAGCCTGGAATACTTATCAAGTACAGGGCGATGACTACGAAAGAGCTTTCCAAAAATGGAAACTTCAAAACCAGGTCAAACAGATAGCCCAATCAACTTATTCTAGTCTCAAAAACTGGATTCAAGACCAAGGACTAACTACTAAGGACTAACATAAATAATTTGAGCTAAATCGCTCATCAACAATGTTTCTTCCTGAATATCTCCTAAAGCATGAGCCACTGCGATCGCTTTTTCATAAAAAGCCCGAGCTTCCAACAAGTTACCAGTGTCTTGATATAACTGGGCAAACAACTTTAGAGCAACAAGCTCTTCACGGCGATTGTTTTGTTCTTGTGCCAAAGCCAGATATTCCTTCAGTGCTTTCACCGCTTGCCGATTCTTACCTGTAGCGATATGGGTTAACGCTATACCCTTAATAGCACGAATCTGATTGAACACATTGTCAACTTTCTCAGCCAGTATCTGGGCAATGCGGTAAGAATACAAAGCATCTTTTTCCCGTCTAGCGGCGAGATAGGCATCTCCCAAGTTATTCCGGATATTCGTCTCACCCAACTTATCCCGAGAGCGACGCCGTAAAACTAGGGCAGCTTCATACCACTTAATCGCCTCGGGATAATTTCCCCCTTGAGCTGCCACTAAGCCTAAATTATTCAGACTCAACCCTTCACCGTCATCATCCTTAATAGTACGGGAAATGGTCAGTGCTTCCGTAAAAGCTTCCTGAGCCGCTTTGAGGTTTCTCGTTTGCAGCAATAATATTCCAATATTATTTATACTATAAATCTGTGGCTGAAAACTTTGTTGAGAACGGGCAGCACCCAAGCCTCGGCGCAAGGCTCGCTCTGCATCTTGATAGCGTCCCAACTTGGCGTAAGTCTGACCTAGGGAATTGTAAGTCTTACCCAATCCCTCAAAGTCACCAATTTGCTGATAAATTTCTCCCGCTTGGGACAAATACGCGATCGCTTCGTTCAAGTTACCACTCTGTTTGGCCAGCTCTGACTGTTCCAGGAAAAAATCTGCCCGATTTCTTGCTCTGCGGTCACTACGATTGTCTAAAGGGATTGCCAGTTGTTGGTCGATGCTCCGAGTCTGACCCCAAGCCATAGGGCTAGCCAACATTACCAAGGGAATAAAGGCTAGCGCTATGATTCCGGAAAGACTAGTCAGCAACCTGCTATGATTCGCCATACCAAAAGACTCCGTTTGATCAACGTTTCTGCTATTGTTGAACCTATAATCAAAGTACCCCGATCAAGGGTGCAAACTAACCGCCCCTTATTCACTCAAAACCGGTACTGCAAATAGATCAGATTCTTCTCGATTCTTGGCTTCGACCCCCAGATAGACCACCCTAATATCATCTGGTAAAGCAGCTTCCAACAGTTCATAGCCTTCTTGGAGTTCAGTTCTGACTTGAGCTGGAGTAATCATTTCTCCCTCCGCTTGCAGATAAGCCGCAATTCGCGTTTCACTCCAGTGAAAGGTCTGAGCCATGATTACCATCAACCGCACCGCTGGTGGCAGCTGTTCCAATGCCATTTCCAGATAACACCACAAGGGTGGTGGTGCTAAATTCAGGTTATAGTGAATAGATTCCACTGGTGGCAAGTCGGCCTGGTTAATACAAACCGCCGTTAGGTTTATAATCTGGTTTTGGAAGGACGTTGACTCTAGTCCATAATCCTCCCGCAAATCCATGCCACCCAGTTCGTGATAGATGTGACGCCAAGTCAGAGCAAATAGATATTCCGCCTGTACAGGCGATCGCGCTGAGTGGCGCACTAATGTATAGACAATAGGACTGTAGCGACAGAAAATTGCTGTAAAGTACTTCCCTTCAGACCGATGACGCTGAAACAAAGTCAGCAATTCCTGATCACTATGATGAAACAGTGATTTAATAAGTGGATGCTTAGATTCAGGAAAATTGGGAATTTGCACAATCTTTCAATAAAACCTGTAATTAGGAGAATTAGAGAGGTGCCCTTGACCTTAGGGAATTTAATTCGCCACAGGTCGCACCTGTAGATGCATCCTGATCTCACCACAACCCCCTCGTGTTGAGAAAGGGGAAATGCCGATGATTAACTGGCATTGGAGTTGATCAATCTCCAAACCTAGTATCCTAGGTCTGGACTAGACCTCAAGATGAAGGAGATGGATGCCGATACCAAGTCTACAACCTGTGGTGCTCCGATGCTCCTTCAGTTGAAGCTAAAATTGAGAAAAAGCGTTCGCGTAGCGTGGCCCAAAGGCCATCGCCAAGGTGCGCGCCTCCAAGGCCGTGAGGGATTGCTCACGGCCTTGGGTCGCACCTCAATGTCTGATGGTAATAATATTACCTACGATTGGACAAAAAGTTCATAAGGACCTTTAAACTAATTTATCCAGTTGCTAACTCTGTTTAAGTTTATGATTCTATCAGTTGATATTATTTCCTGGCTAACTTCGCCCCTGCCTCTTGGCGCATTTTTACCCTCTTTGCCTTTAGATAGCCTGTTTTCCACTCAAGGTATCATGGTGATGCTCCTAGGGGCCTATGCCTTTGCCATGTGGATGTTTTTGACCAGCGCTCCAAAAGTTCACACCATCATGGTGTCTGATTTGGCAATAGCGCGACAGTTTTATGAAGGCTTGCTAGAGTTATCCGCAGCAGAAGTCCCCCTACATTACTACTATAATTACGAGCAAACCATGGGGAGTACCAGCATTGACCCCCTATATATGTCAACCAATCTGGGAACCACCCAAGCGACCCAGTTCAGTGGTGCTGATGGGCTATGGTACCAGTTAAAGAAGAATACCCAGCTCCACGTGATTTCCGGAGCTAGCTTGGGCAATAAAAACCAACAACGTCACGTGTGCTTTGACCATGAGTGCTTGGATCAAGTTTTGATGCTGGTGCAGATGAGACGGCTGAAATACAAAGTGCGCACCCTCAAGCCCCTGAACTTTTTGGTCAAGGATGTGGACGATCGTGTAATTGAACTGGCAGAAGTTTCTAATTAGCGGTTAAATCAATAATGGTGAGTTAATCAGGGATTAGGCGGGTAACAATTGCGCGTAGCGCACCAGCCTAAGGTTTTACGCCTAATCACATTTACCAAAAATTTTGGGTAATCGCGCCCCGTCCTTATAGGACGGCTTTCTTTTTAAGTTAAAACTTGACAGTTTTCGCACTGCGTGTTATTATAAAAGTATAAACAAGAAACCAAAAACTAGATAAATACTATCTAATCATAAGTAGACAACGTAAAAAATATGTAAGAGATACATATTGCGTAATTTGGTCTAACGACTTAAACGTCTATGAAAAAAAATTAGATAAAAAAAGTATCTATCTATATGTAAAAAAAAGGTAAGGTACGGTGGGGCACACCGAAACCTAGATCTATAATATCTAAACTCTTATGGAGAATTGTCCTCTACCTTTCCTGGTTCCGACCTGGTTTGGCAAGACAGCTCGTTGAAGTAAGAATCCCCGTCCTATAAGGACGGGGAGTGTCAACATGTTTGAAGTCATTATCGCAGTACTTATTGTTCTGTTGGGTTCAGCCATCTGTGCTATGGCAGAAACGGCTTTGTTTTCAGTGCCTATCGTTAAAGTCCGACAGTTAGCGCAGTCAAACAAGCCTACACCGTTAGCACTACTGGCGATTCGCAAAAACATGAACCGGCCCATAGCTACCATTGTTATTCTCAACAACACCTTCAACATTGTTGGCAGCATCGTAATTGGTTCCCTTGCTGCTAGGGTCTTAGGAGAGGCTTGGTTGGGGGTTTTTTCAGGTCTATTTACCTTTCTCATTATTGTATTTGGGGAAATTGTCCCGAAAACCCTTGGTCAGATCTACGCCCAAAACATCGCCCTACTCGTGGCTCTACCAGTTCGGTTCTTAACCGTTGTGTTTACCCCTCTGGTGTGGTTGATGGAAAAAATTACTGCTCCGTTTACTAAAGGTCAAAAACTTCCTACCACCAATGAGGCGGAAATCCGGTTTTTAGCGAAGGTTGGGTATCAAGAAGGGGTGATTGAAGATGATGAAGCAGAAATGATCCAACGAGTATTTCAGTTAAATGATTTGACTGCATCTGATTTAATGACGCCGCGAATCCTAACCACCTATTTACATGGTAATACCACTTTGGCTGACGCTAAACCAAGCATTATTGCTTCGCCTCACACCCGGATGCCTGTGGTTGAAGACTCTATTGATAAAGTTATTGGAATTGCTCTCAAAGATGAGTTACTCACAGCAATCATTGAAGAAAAACATAACCAACCCCTTGCTTCTCTGATTCGTCAAGTCCGCTTTGTCCCTGAAACTGTTCGGGCTGATAAGCTACTGAAAACCTTTCAGCAAACCCGTGAACATCTGATGGTTGTACTGGATGAATATGGGGGTGTTTCTGGTGTAGTCACCCTGGAGGATGTACTGGAGGTGCTAACCGGTGAAATTGTTGATGAGACCGATCGAAACATTGATCTACAAGCAATTGCTCGTAAACGGCGAGAAAAAATGTTGCAATCTTATGGTCTTGATCAGGATTAGTTTTCGGAAAAGAATAAAGAGATAATTTTTATTTGAGATGTAAACAGATGATTGATAAAAAAAGCGATGCATTGCTGCTATCCTTTTCCTGTTCCCAGATCCGCTGTTCCCAGATCCGCTGTTCCCAGATCCGCTGTTCCCAGATCCGCTGTTCCCTTTAAACCAAGCTATATAAATTAAAAAACTAGATTTTTTGACATATTTGATAAGCTTTTTCTTCTGATTCTTCAAGAATTTGAAGTTGTGAGTATAGCTTTTCAATTGTCTCTTGATCGGGACTTTCTAGCGTCAAATTAAAAACTATACTATTGAATTTATTTTGGGCTGTTTTGACAACTTCTTCAGCTTTCCTACAAGATGGATTTCTGAATAGTTGATCAAGTTGAGGAAAACACCCACTTAAGCAAAACGTTAGTATAAAGATTATTATTCTCTTAGCTTGGGCAATAGTAGCAAATTTCATCAGACAAGGGTGTACCTTAAGTTAAGTCTAATACCCACTACTTAAGGAAATCTAGAGTTTCAGGAAATTTCATCAAAACCTTGGCCGTGGGCCACCCTTCGCGAATGAACGATTCCACAACTCAAGTACCTAGGATTTCAAGTCTTTTCTAGAGCATCACTTCAGTCAACAGAGTCTTCTGTTGGTTACTAATATACAGATCCACTATACAGATCCATGCTTGTGCGCCTTTACTGAGTGATCAGTATCGACCTCAGTTTTTAGTTATCTTCCCACTGGCACAAGCTTGAGATCATCTCTGCCATTAAGCGATCGCTTATGTCAATTTGCTCTAAATCCCCTTGACCAATTCCACATCACCTTGAATTATTACGAATCTGGATTTCTGTCCGATCGGATAGCCTTTAGGACACTATTTTTGGGCTTATCCGGTGAAATTGAGGCAAAAATCAGCCAAAAGGGCAATATACTCTATATCGGACAGGTAATATCCCACAGGTATTTAGCCCATTGGTATCAGCCATTTGGCTGATTTTTGCTATGAGGGGTCACACCCCTCACCATTTGTGATAAATTTTAATTAGTAGATGCACCCTGATGATCGAGAGAGTCAAAAACGTGGCTCTCTTTTTTTTTGGGCATAGGGATTGCCTCAGACGAGGAGCGTTTTCCCCAATCACTTGCCCCAAGCCAGCTGATCAAGCTGATGAAATAGACATTTTTAATGCTTTAATATCATGATTGAGAACTATTGCGAAATATATTTACCTGACAGGACGACTATTGAACTGTAGCGCTATATATTAAAGGATTGGGCTAATCTAATAGAAAACTTAATTAGAGGGATTTCCAGTAACCGACAACCACCAGGGTGAACCATTGGGTTCAGGATCAGTACCCCGAAAGCGAGTAATAACCAACAGCATTCCCCAGAGTGCGATCGCGCATCGCCAGTGGGATAAATGCGATGCTCTCGAAGAGCCGCTACGGGAACACACTCTGGGGAATATCAACACTACGTGACATCTCCCGACGCTGCCCTAACGGGACAGGGCGGGCTTCTTACCAACTCCAGCTACTGCTTTTGGATACAAGGCCGTAGGCCACGCTACGCGAACGATAAGCTTTATTAACGACACGGTCAGAAGTTACCCCAGCGAGCAATCCCTCGCTGGGGCAGCCTTTATGGTTAGTCGGCTATGGGTAAAGGGTTAAAACTTTATGATTAAGGCAAGAGACGAAACCTTAGAT
>NZ_JAAHIE010000362.1:0-7765 GCF_010671945.1 Moorena sp. SIO4E2 | reverse complement strand
AATAGGTTCAGGCATTTTTTCCCACTGGTCTGTACCCAGTAGTACTATTGTTCCACAGCACTATAAGCTAGAATTGACAGCACTTTTGGGCGTCTTTAGTACATTTGTACGGGGTAACTTCAGTTATAGACCTGGCCATTAACTGCTAAAAACCGATTTCCCTTGGCAGTAATGATCGTCATTTTCCAGTTAATGGTGCAATGGGGAAGCGAAAATAGCGTTAAATACAGCCGAGGTTTAGTAAAAGATTAGATTAGGCGGTTGACATCCTCACCGTCCTAGAAGAACGGTGATTCCTAAACCTCACGATTTGGTTTGGTGCTTCAATGCAACAGCCTCCACCCTAAGCGGGGTTTTATGGTCTTACGTTCGCGACCCAGACTATTCGGTGCAAGTCCTGCGGTTTTCATGTATCGAGAATTTCTGCGAAAAGTCTTGATGTACTTTTTGATTCGAGAGTTGGCCTTCCATTGCCCTGTCATCTTTTCCCGGTCTACCGATTTTGCTGCGCCGCCAGGTTACTGGACTTTGCTCGTATAGGCTGTCTGTTCGCGAAGCGTGACCTTTGGTCAATCCATCGTCTCGGGTGGGTCATTGACCATCTTTATGGTAACATCAAGCCGTCCTATAAGGACGGGGTTTCAGACCCAATTTTTTTGATGAATCTCAAAGAACCCGCCATAAATCGATTAATCAAGCAGCACAATGGTTCAACGATTACTATCTAGTATCGGTTTCACCACTAAAAAGCCAGCACCAAATGCGCTCAAGACAATTCCCAAGATGGCTATAACCAACACCCAGCCATTGACATAGGACACTGCCTCTGGCTGCGAACTTCGCAGGGAGCGATTGTCTTGTTGTTCAATCACTAAAGTTTCTCGATAGGAAGAGGGAGGGGTTTGAGGTTTTATCTGAGGTGGGGAAAATTCACCCCCTGGGATAGTTGTAGCGGTGCGCTGGGATGGAATTGGTGGAGCTTGACGGGATTCCGGCTGCTTTACTGGCTGAGGTCGATGGACTTCAGCTGGACTCACTGGTTCTAAGGAATTGATCACCTGCTGTAGATGCAGAGCTGAATTAATAACTTTTTTAACTTCCTGTCGCAGCTGCTGGTGTTGTTTAACTAAATGCTGATTTTGAGAATGGAGAGAGTCCAACATCGCCTGTGTTGCTTGCAACTCAGCTGCTAGTTCCCGGTATACAGAAATTGGTACTGACGGACAGTATGTATTCGATTTGTTTGCCGATGTTGAACTAGGGTAACGATCGCTACTGGATTTGGGCATAGGGGGGTTGGTTCGGTGATTAGAAGTCATAAGTATAGCTAAACTTCATCCAAGGCAAGAATAGTTGAAATTTTAATCTGTGGGCAGCCCTTGTTGGCTCAAAGCTAGGGATATAGTCAACAAAAACTCCCGCTCCATAGTCTGGCTGATTCAGCCTATTGATAGTGATAACCGAAAAAAGTTTCCCATGGGTTCAGGCTCAGGAGCAATGTCTAGGGAAGTTTTCACGCCTAGTAGTAAAATCAGCAATTACCAAGGTGACCGACAACAGTCTTGCCTTGGCTATAGGTTGCTTTGCTTTACTTCCATGCCATCTGGTTTGTGCCAGTTTTTTTCTACTCCTTTGGTCCTCTAGGAAAACGACGCCGTTGCAGGAATTCTGGAATATCTAATCCTGGTCTACTCTTAGGCTCAACCTTGGGTGTAGGGGGCATCGGTGTAGGAGCAATCGGTCGGCGATTCAGGGGAGTTTCCACGGATTTAGGTGCAGACTGGGCTTCTCCGGTAAATCCCGTAGCAATCACAGTAATTCTAATTTCACCCTGGAGCTTATCATCAATTACTGCTCCAAAGATGATATTGGCATTGGGATCAACCACTTCATAAACAGTTTCTGCTGCTGAATTCACTTCATGGAGGGTCAGATCACTGCCACCAGTAATATTTAAAACTACCCCTCTAGCCCCTTCAATAGAAGACTCCAGCAGAGGAGAAGAAATGGCAGCTACTGCTGCCTCTCTGGCTCGGGATTTTCCAGAACCCATCCCGATGCCCATCAGAGCCGAACCAGCATCTGCCATCACCGCTCGCACATCGGCAAAATCCACATTCACCAAGCCAGGAATAGTAATAATATCAGATATCCCTTGTACCCCCTGACGTAGGATATCATCAGCTACTTTAAATGCTTCTTGAACAGGAGTCTGTTCTGAAATCACTGACAAGAGTTTATTATTGGGAATAACAATTAGGGTATCGACTCGACTCCCCAGAGCGGCAATTCCTTCCTCGGCTTGGGAAGTACGGCGGCGTCCTTCAAAGGTAAATGGACGAGTGACCACTCCCACGGTTAAAGCACCCATCTCTTTAGCAACTTCTGCTACAATCGGGGCAGCTCCTGTACCAGTACCACCCCCCATCCCAGCAGTAATGAAAACCAGGTCAGTGTCTTCGAGAGCCTGGGCAATTTCCTCCCGGGATTCTTCAGCGGCTTTTTGACCAATGGCTGGGTTCCCTCCTGCTCCCAACCCTCGGGTCAACTTCTGCCCCATTTGTAAGCGTTGGGGGGCTGATGATTGGGCTAGTGCTTGAGCATCTGTGTTAATTGACCAGAACTCTACTCCACTGACATCACTGGCAATCATGCGGTTAACTGCGTTACCACCACCCCCGCCAACACCAATAACCTTGATTTTTGCAACGCTACCTGGCACGATATTGTCACTCCTAGTTTCTTCCCTGGGTATGCGATTAGAATCATAAGTTTGACCGAATTGTAATACAGAGTTACTAAAAGGATGTGTATTGTCGGATCCTAATGAAAGATCTGCTTCTGCGATGATTTTAGAACTTTGAGCAGCAAGCCCTAGTTGACTATTAAGCGTCATTGCAAGAGGTGAGGGTAAGTGTTTATCTTTATCTTTATAAGTTATATGTAGCAGTCTGAGTTAACTATAGAGTAAGTTGATTGAAAAACCAAAGACCCTGGCAACGGCTGGGTCTATACCCGATAACTGACCTGAAACAAAACATAGGTTGCTGGAAATATCGCCTCGGTTTAGCCGTCAGAGTAGGCCTCTACACTTGTCTGACCTTCTTAGTTATCCTTATTTAACTCGCGATTGCACACTGTCATGGTCTGTAATCATTTGAATCGATGGTAAGTCTGGGTTTTGCAGGTCAATGTAAGCTATTTTGCTCTTTTGTGTGCGCTTCGGCAATTCTCGCATCTGATCTAGAACTCTCAGTTGGGTGGGGAAGCTTTCACTGTAAGGACCTAAATGTACATTTCCTAACTCGGTTTTCAGAATTAAGTTGGCTGGATTTCGCCAATCGATCTCGAAAACTTTGACAGCCGAATGACTCACAGCTTGATAAACATCGAACCAGTAAGGGCGATAAACGGAATTTTGACCAATCACTTTCAAGTTCGGCAACTGCAGATTGGCCGAGAGTGGTTCGTAACTGCTCTTGGGGCTCCAGATCCCTTGCTCATCGACTAAACCCAACGTTGGGGTAGAGTTTTTAGTTTTTCTGGTTTGGGGCTTACTCTGCTCAGCAATAGCCACTGGTTGACGCTCTCTAATTTGTATTGTCAATCCTGGTGGTATGAGTTGACGGCTAACTAGAGCCGAAGCAATAGGAGCTTCAGATTCCAAAAACTCGGCAAGGACGTGGGGTTGTACTTGCAGTAAAGACTGGGGATAGGATAAAGGCAGCAGGGAGCGTATCGCTTCAGCAGAAAGCCAATAATTCCCTTGAATCTTGATTTGTTCTGGCTGACGAATCATCCAATCTGGTAAAGTTATTGCCCAGAGTAAACTTCCAGCGATACCGCCCACCAAAAGTGTACGCCAAATCTTTTGATAAAATTTAATGCGGCGTGTCCGTCGCAGTTGTTTGCGTCGATTAGACAATTGTGATTCAGAGACTGATGCGATGTTGCTCATCTACTACCGATCAATCGACAGAGTACATTTATGACTTGAAGTAAGCCTGACAATTGGCGTGTGGGCGTTTGCGCTGCGGCGCGATCGCTTCACGCCAATCTACCCAAAAATCTGGGGAACGACAAGGTTTGAACTTTGCAATTCCTGACTGAGCACCAAATACTTTTTTTAATTTAACCACTACTAGGTTCCCACGTTTTATACTTAACAGGTTCCATCAGCCTGATCGGAAAAGGCATTGGTGCCTAATCAGTCCTCTATAGTTAACTCATCCCACGTACCTTAGTCGTGGGATGGGTCAGTGATTAGGGATTAGTCTTTTACAAAAGACTAATTACTGGGGACGCTTTCTATCTCACCCTGTTGAAGGAGTGGGCTTTCTAACCGCCTTCTGTAAACCACAACCATCACCACAACGGTGGGAGGTTAATTTATGGAACTGCATCTACCAAGATTTTTCAAAGCGTGTAACCCAGCTAAAACCTTAGATATGGGTAATCCAGAAGACCATCCATACTATATCGATTTTTCCGCTGTCAGGGGAGGAAAGATTATCGAAGCTTTAGGACGAACCATTACCCGTCTGTCACCAGATGAACCGACCTGTCAATTGTTTACTGGTCATATTGGCTGTGGTAAGTCTACTGAGTTGTTAAGACTTAAAGCCGAGTTGGAAAAGCAGCAATTTCATGTTGTTTATTTTGAGTCCTCTCAAGACCTAGACATGGTGGATGTTGATGTCAGTGACATTTTACTGAGCATCGCTAGGTCAGTGTGCGAAAGCCTAGAAGCTATAAGCATACAGCTCAGACCCACTTACTTTAGTAAATTATTTAATGAAATCAAAGACTTTTTGCAAACTCCGATCGAGTTTTCAACAGAAGCCGAATTTTCCGTAGGCATTGCCAAGATTACAGCCAGAAGTAAAGACAGTCCTCAGCAACGCCAACTGCTACGACAGCACCTAGAACCCCGCACCCAAAGCATTTTGAATGCCATCAACGAAGAAATTTTACAATCAGCGATTCAGCAGCTGAAGTTGCTTGGCAAAAAGGGTTTGGTGGTGATTATTGATAATCTTGACCGAGTTGATAATCGCTCGATGGCTTCAGGTCGTTCCCAGCCAGAGTATCTGTTTATCGACCGTGGTACTCAGTTAAGGCGTTTGAACTGTCATGTAGTTTACACTCTACCCTTGTCCTTAATGTTCTCCAACGAGTACGAAACTCTCAAAAATCGAGTCGGTGGTGGTGTGGCTCCCAAAATTTTGCCCATGGTGCCCATACAGTTAAGGGATGGTCGTGACTATCCAGAAGGTATGGCACTGCTGCGACAGCTATTGCTAGCCCGAGCTTTTCCAATGGTTGATCCTCAACAGCGACTAAACCTGATTCCACTAGTATTTGATAGCCCAGAAACCCTTGACCGGATGTGTCGCATTAGTGGCGGTCATGTCCGTAACTTGTTAGGGTTGCTCTATAACTGTTTGCAACAGGAAGACCCGCCCTTTTCCACGAGTTGTTTAGAGGGTGTGATTAAGGGATACCGAGATGATTTGACTCTGGCTGTTGAAGATGAAGAGTGGAAGTTGCTATCTCAAGTCGTGCAACAGCAGTCCGTCAAGGGGGAACAAGAATATCAAACCTTGTTGCGCAGTATGTTTGTCTATGAATACCAAGATGAACAAGGGCGCTGGTTTGGGATTAACCCAGCGTTAGCAGAAACAGAAAAGTTTCGGTCTCTAGTTCTTTGACAAGGCTAAAATCCCTTGAGTTCCAAGGGATTTTGCCAGAGAAGGGGGTGTAGGGTCGTCAGGTTCAGGGTGCAAAGTTTGGGGTGTTCTGGAAAATTGAGATGGACTATTGATATCGAAATTAGAACTAAACCGAATTTATTAGTTTGCTCAGAACACTTTTGCTTATCATTTTTTTGTTACCTTACCTGTCAATCACCCTTTTCTTTTTGAGGGGGAACTTCAGTCTCAACCCTTGGTATGACATTAGTTTAGCCTTCAGGTTCACCCCCGTCAGGTAAGGTACATCCCCTCATGTATAACCTAGCACTTACCACCTACTACTTGGTTCAAAGGGACAAATTTTCTCCCTAATTGAGTTGAAAACTAATCTAGTCAGGACAACCGCAGCCTTTACAGGTAGAGTTACTGGGGAAATCCTGATAGTTCAACAGTTTTACCTGTTTTCGTCTAGGAACTTATAGCGTTTTTCACAGTTATGAGGTACAGTATTCTTTGAAGCTGATTCCCTGTTAGGTGCGCTTGACCTTGGCGAATTAAATTCGCCACGGGTCGCACCTCTTGATGCAGCGCATCCCTATTACCTATTACCTATTACCTATTACCTATTACCTATTACCTATTACCTATTACCTATTACCTATTACCTATTACCTCTGGCGGGGCGACAATGTCGCCTGTAGACTAGATGGGCAGAGGGATTGAGACAAGTGACAAAAAAAGATAGGCTGAAGATATTGCACTTCCTACCTATCAAAATTTAATGTTACCTGAATTATATCAAATCCATTTTGAACAATACCTAAAAGAGTCAGATTATCTATTGTTTGAGATAATCATTAATCTTGTACAATCCATAAAACAGGTAAGTTTAGAAAAACTAGCAGCATCCTTACCCTTGCCAATTAAGTATGAAAGCAGAAGAAAAAAACTCCAAAGATTTTTGTCTTTGACAGAATGGGATGTTAACACAATTTGGTTATCACTAATTACCCAGTGGATTTCTCAATCAATTGACAAACAAGAAGTCCAGCATATAGCCATAGATCGAACTAGATGGCAGTCAGTAAATATCTTAGTAATTAGTTTAATTTATCAGAGAAGAGCAATCCCCTTGTATTTTGAACTATTAGATAAAAAAGGAAATAGTAACTATGACGAGCAAACTCAAGCTTTAGAAAAAGTATTAGGCAAGTTTACCAAATATAAAGTTGTCGTGCTAGGGGATAGAGAATTTTGCTCAGTGGATCTGGCAACTTGGCTCAAACAGAAGGATGTATACTTTTGTTTACGTCTGAAAAAGAATCATTTTATTGAACAAGAAACTGAAATTTGGACTCAGTTACAACACTTAGGTTTAAAGCCAGGAATATCTTTTTATCTTCAAGGCATAAAAATTACTAAAACCAAACAAGTATTGGGATTTGATTTGGCAGCTAAATGGCAACAAAAGCGTTGGGGAATGAACGCAGATGAAGGGTGGTTTATTTTAACTAACTTGGGGTCACTCACACTGGCTATTGAGGGTTATAAAAAACGATTTGGTATAGAAGAAATGTTCCGAGATTTAAAAAAAGGAGGCTATAACTTAGAAGGAACTAAACTAACTGGTCAACGGTTAGTTTCTATTTTGATTATAATTAGTGTTGCTTATACAATTAGTACCTTTAGTGGACAAATAATTAAGCGCAAGTGCATCCAAGACTATGTAGGTAGAGTGAAAGAAGTAAAACGCATTTTTTCTCGACATAGTAATTTTTATATTGGATTATATGGTTACAACTGGGTTAATTTTTACTCTCAAGTTGATCAACTTGTTGATAAGTTAATGAAGTTATCCCCAAATAAACGCCCATTTTATCAACGAGGTCTCAAAGCTATGACCTTGATTATATCCGCTTTCTAGCTACTCTTGTCACCCCGCCAGAGGGGCACATAAGCTCCCCCAGCTTTGAGAATTGCTAGCAGCGCGATCACCATGGAGAACGAGCGCTCTAGACAAATTCCCACCGGAACATCTCGGCTAACACCCAAGCAAAGCAAGTAATGGGCTA
>NZ_JAAHIE010000361.1:0-7773 GCF_010671945.1 Moorena sp. SIO4E2 | reverse complement strand
GACCGCTAATCCCCCCCGGTCGAAACAGGCTATTGCCCAATTACAGCAGCGGGTCATTTCTTCCCAAGCCACAGTAGCGCTTACTACCACGGACTTATGGAAAAGAATCCAGCAGCAGTGTAGCTCGAATCCAGAATTAGCTCCAACCTTAACTGAACTGTCCTGGATAGAAACCAACGAAATTTCCCCGTCTCTAGCATCAGACTGGATTGAAACCGAGCGCCCAGATCACGATAGCTTAGCCTTTCTACAGTACACCTCAGGCTCCACCGGTAAGCCAAAAGGGGTAATGGTGACCCATGGCAATATCCTGCACAATTCAGCGTCGATCTATCAGTCCTTCGAGCATACCCTCAACAGTCAAGCGATAATCTGGTTACCCTTGTTTCATGATATGGGGTTGATTGGTGGTGTGATCCAGCCGATCTATGGGAGATTTCCGGTTATACTGATGTCACCAGTAGCCTTGATTCAAAAACCAGTTCGCTGGCTCCAAGCCATTTCCCGCTATAAAGCCAGAGCCACTACCAGTGGTGGTCCGAATTTTGCCTATGACCTATTATGTCGTCAGGTAACTCCCGAACAGATTGAAACTCTAGACCTCAGCAGTTGGGAGGTAGCCTTTTCCGGTGCTGAACCGGTTCGAGCCGAAACCCTAGAACGGTTTGCCAATATCTTCGCCCCTTGTGGGTTTAGACCAGAAGCATTTTACCCTTGCTACGGTATGGCTGAAACCACATTATTTATTTCCGGGGGATTGAAAGCTAACTCTGCTGTGATTAAGTATGTCGAGCAAGGTGCCCTAGGAGAGAATCGGGTGATAACTGCTACTAAAGACCAACAGCAAACACAAGGGATTGTCAGCTGTGGTCAGCCTTGGTTGGATGATCAGTTGGTAATTGTTGACCCGGAAACCCTAATAGAGTGTCCAGAGAATAAAGTTGGCGAAATTTGGGTATCTGGTTTAGGTGTGGGCAAGGGCTATTGGAATCAACCAGAGGAAACAGAACGCACATTCGGTGCCTATATAAAAGACACTGGCACTGGACCATTTCTGCGCACCGGAGACTTAGGATTCCTAAAAGATGGGGAACTCTTTATCACCGGTCGCCTCAAAGAATTGATGATCCTCTGGGGCAACAACCGCTATCCCCAGCATATTGAAGCCACTGTTGAGAAGAGTCATCCAGCCCTGCGACCCAACGCTAGTGCAGCGTTTTCCGTAGATTTAGAAGGGGAAGAACGATTAGTTATTGCTCAAGAGATAAAGCGGAGTTACCTGAGACACTTAGTGGTTGATGAAGTAGTGGCAGCCATTCGTCAAGCGGTAGCCCAAGAGCATATTGCCGATGTTTATGGGATTGTGCTGCTGAAAACCGGAAGTATTCCCAAAACCTCTAGTGGTAAGATTAAACGTCGGGAATGTCGGCTGCGATTTCTTGATGGCACTTTAGAAGCAGTAGGTGAATGGCGACAGAGTCAACTTCAGCAGCGTAGCATTACCGATTTGTTGAGTCAGTTGAATGTTGCTTCATCAGAATCCTAGAGTTGTTATTGGGTCAGCTATCAGCTATCAGCTATCAGCTTATGCCCGTAGCGCAATCGGTGATTTTGAATAAGCGATGCAGTGGCAGACACGGGGGTTTCCACTCACTGCTGACTACTGACTGCTGAATGCTTAAGTTATTGGAATTATTAAATGTGTTAAATATTACTAATTCCCAGTTACTAATTTCGACCATCACTAGCAATTTATAATTTTTTTTAGCAACAATTAAAAAAACTAATTAGGTATGGTAATATATTTATCTAAGCGCAGCTAAATTAATAATTAATCATGAAACGTTCTTTAGACGCTCTTAGGGAAAAAGCGAGGAATTTCCTGATCTATGGTATTGGTACACCACTTATATACAAGTTGGAAACGTTAATTACTAATTCTTCATTAATTGGTAATTCAACATTCTTTGATCCTGATAAATTTAATTGGGTGGAAGAGTTAGAATCCCAATGGATGACGATTCGCCAAGAGCTCGATCAAGTCTTGAAATATAGAGATAGTCTACCCAACTTCCAGGATATTTCTCCAGACCAAGGTGAGTATACCAGCACAGATAATCGGTGGAAAACCTATGGCTTTTATGGCTATGGAATTAAATCTAAACAAAATTGTAAAAACTGTCCGGAAACCACTCGTATTATCGAAAAAATTCCTGGTATGAAAACGGCATTTTTTTCAATCCTATTACCAGGTAAACATATCCCTGAACACAGGGGACCTTATAAAGGGGTAATCAGATGTCTTCTAGGATTACGTGTTCCTGAACCGAAGGAAAATTGTCGGATTCGTGTTGGTAACGACATTCGCTATTGGGAAGAAGGAAAAACGATGATATTTGATGATAGCTTCCCCCATGAGGTATGGAATGAAACCGATGGGATGCGGGTGGTTTTATTTCTAGATATTGTCAGGCCGCTCCGTTTTCCTGTTTCATGGATTAATCAATTATTTATTAAAGTAATTGCTTGGTCACCCTACGTTCAAGATGCTATGGCTAATCAGAAGAAATGGGAAGAACGTTTAGATAAGGTGTTTGCTCGACAATGAATCAATAGGGAACAGAGCGAGTGTGGGGCGAGGGGGGAGAGGTAACTATTTCAATACATTGTGTGTGTCTCAACAACAAACCCTTGAGGATGCCCAAAGGTGGCTTGAGTATGACCCCGATGTGATTATCCTGAATGCAGGACAAATCGAAACTGAGGTAGGGGATGGAGGAGTGCCACTGGTTGAGATAGTAGAATCGATGAACCGTGTTAACTACAGTTGGCCAGCATTGGTAGCCCTCGAAGCAGCCAAGCTAAAGCGCGAGCGACCCCTCGATGTGGTTGCTATTGGTTCGATTGCAGATGGTAGCCCTTCTTGTTTTGGTCCAGTCTATCATTCTGGTAAAATCGCTTTGCACTATTAATGGTCAGGTGTTGGACCAATAGTTTACCACGCCAGCAATCATCAAATCCTCATGAGGCTTTACCGTCCTGGTGTGATCAGCGGTCCCTTGGCTTGGGCACCAGTGAACCGTCTCAATGAAAAAGGTTATAAAATCCGAGCTAACCGAGTCAATTATGCTCCTCCTGCTGAAAAAGTAGCTAATACAATCGCCAGCTGGATTGAGAAAAACCAAGAATGGGTAGGAACTTATGATGAGCCTTTTAGCTTTAAAATATTCAAATTTTAAAACTACAGTTGTTTGGATGGCCTCGGGGCAGCAAATTCGTATAACTAGGAAATAGGGAATTGCGGGAATAGTTTGGGGAGGGTGGGGGTAACCATTAAGCTATCAGCTATCAGCTATCAGCTATCAGCTATCAGCGGTCAGTGTAAAGTGCGTAGTGTGAATAATTGGTGGATTATTTCATAATATAGTACTATTTTTTAGGTTCAATTTATGTTCAAAATTCCCGGAAAATGAATTATTATTAATCGAAGCTACTGAATTATGAATCCTCAATATCAGGATATTTGGTGATGTCGGAATCAAGCTAAAGTAATGTTTGGCAATGTGTAAGCTATCAGCTAATGCGCTACAGATGGTGCTACTTGAGGTGCTATCAGCTAATGCGCTACAGATGGTGCTACTTGAGGTGCTATCAGCAAAAGACGAAGGCCAAAAGCTCACGGCTGACGGCTGACAGCTGACGGCTGAATGCTTACAAAGTAATAAGTTTTTTTGTGTAAGTTTTTAAGTGCAGGGGTAAAAGGTGTCACAAACTATTCTCCAAGCAGCCACGTTAGTGGATATCCTGCGCTACAGAGCAGTTAACCAGCCAGATGCGATCGCATATACCTTTTTGGTGGATGGAGAAACTGAACAGGTCAGTCTGACTTACCAACAGTTGGAGCAACAAGCCCAAGCGATCGCGTTCCACCTGCAATCAATATATTCCCCAGGAGAAACTGCGCTACTACTGTATCCTCCTGGTCTAGACTATATTTGTGCATTTTTCGGGTGTTTGTACGCTGGGGTTGTAGCTGTGCCCGCTTATCCTCCTAGACCCAACCGCTCCCTTGTCCGTGTTCAGGGAATTGTCAAAGATTCCCTGGCAAGGGTAGCCCTAACTACCCAAGCAATCCTGTCTAATTTAGAGCGACGGTTTACTGAGGCTCCAGAACTGAAGACACTGCACTGGCTAGCCACAGAAAACATTAACGGCAACTTAGCTCAATCATGGCAGCAACCAGCTATAGATGGTAGCACCCTAGCTTTTCTCCAATACACCTCTGGTTCAACCGCTGCACCGAAGGGAGTGATGATTAGCCACAGCAATCTAGTCCATAATTCAGCTGCTATCTATAAGTATTTTGGGCACACCGACCACAGCAGTGGGGTGATTTGGTTGCCGATGTACCATGACATGGGTCTGATTGGTGGTATACTCCAACCTCTATACGGCGGTTTTCCAGCTACTCTGATGTCCCCCTTGATGTTTTTGCAAAGTCCGATTCGGTGGTTAAAAGTGATTTCCCACTATCGAGCCACCAGCAGTGGAGGACCAAACTTGGCTTACGACTTATGCGTACGCAAAATCAAGCCAGAACAACTAACAAACTTGGATTTGAGTAGTTGGGACCTGGCCTTTAACGGAGCTGAGCCAATTAACTTCGCCATCTTGGAGCGGTTTGCAACTAAATTTGAGTCCTGTGGCTTCCGCCGAGAAGCATTCTACCCTTGCTATGGCATGGCTGAAGCCACCTTAATGGTTTCTGGTGGTGTCAAAAGTGCCCCAATTGTCTTAAGAACAGTTGAGGGGGCAGCACTGGAGCAAAATCACGTTGTGCCAGCTAGTGTTGAGCAAGAAGGTACCCTTACCCTCGTAGGCTGTGGTCAAAGTCTGCCAGACCAGCAGATTGTAATTGTCCATCCTGAAACCTTGACCCGATGTGACCCAGGACAAGTGGGAGAAATCTGGGTATCAGGACCAAGCATTGCCCAAGGTTACTGGAATCAACCGGCAACAACCGAACGAAACTTTCGCGTAACTCTAGCATCGATGGGGGAAAAGCCATTTCTACGCACCGGTGACTTGGGATTCATGCTCGACGGTGAATTATTTATTACTGGTCGTCTCAAGGATCTGATCATTATCAATGGTCGTAACCACTATCCCCAAGATATTGAATGGACCGTAGAAAACACCCACTCCTTGCTCAGACCTACGTGTTCGGCAGCATTTTCCGTGAATATTGCTGGTGAGGAACAGTTAGTGGTGATTGCTGAGGTAGAACGTAGCTATTGGAAATCTACTCGGCTAGCTGCTTCTGACCCTGGCAATGGAGCGAAAGACCATGCCCTTGATAGCAAGGAGTTAATCCGGTTAATCCGACGAGCAGTATTACAACATCACGATTTGCCGGTTCATACTGCTCTGTTGCTCAAACCAGGTACTATTCCCAAGACATCTAGTGGTAAGATTCAGCGTCATGCCTGTCGCCAGAGTTTTATGGCGGGAACTCTGGCTGTTATAAATGATAGGGATTAGGCTATTGGCTTGAGCCATTAACCATTAAGATAACACCATTAAGATAACACCTTGCCCTCACCCTCAAAACTTCCTGAACAGACTCCTTACGTGGAAGTAAAGGTTAACAAATGTTTATGTTACCTGTTTCCTTCAAACCCCAGATGAGAGTTATGTCCTAAACTATACTTTACTTGATAGAATTTAATAGTTTTGTAACAATTTCGGATAGAATAAGGCATTAGTGGCCTTAGTTGGTAGTTGCAGTACATAGCTTATGTCGGAGAATTCCTGGTCAGAAAAAGCGCCAAGCCAAGAGCTGAAGCAACTTGGCTCTATGCTGTCTAACTTGTCAGAGGAAGAGTTTGAAACTAGCTTATTTTTCCAGGGACTAGAAGGACGCCGACGCAAAGCAGCTTTAGTGTTAACCATAGTGTGGTGCATAACCATAGCACTGCATTTGGTGTCTTGGGGGATCTGGGTGAGCTTGAGCTTAACAACAATATTAGGAATTCATGCCCTACGGTGCTTGCTGGCTCGACCGTTAAAAACCCCTCAACCCTGTTTAGATGAGGAAAAAGACGATTTTCCCTTTGTGTCTCTGCTAGTAGCAGCAAAAAATGAAGAAACTGTCATCAGTAATTTAGTTAAGTCTCTGTGTCAATTAGATTACCCCAAAAATCAGTATGAACTGTGGGTAATTGACGATTACAGTACTGACCAAACACCAGAAATCTTAGATAAGTTAGCAGCAACATACGACCAGTTGAAGGTACTGCACCGGAGTGCTAATGCCGGGGGCGGCAAATCAGGGGCACTCAATCAGGTACTGGGTTTAACTAAAGGGGAGATTGTAGCAGTATTTGATGCAGATGCTAAAGTTCCCAAAGATATGCTACGGCGGGTTTTGCCCTTATTTACTAACCCGCGAGTGGGAGCAGTGCAGGTCAGAAAAGCGATCGCAAATGCACCACTGAATTTCTGGACACGAGGGCAAATGGCAGAAATGGCTCTCGACAGCTATTTCCAACAGCAACGTATTGCAGTTGGTGGGATTGGTGAATTGCGGGGCAATGGTCAGTTTGTCCGACGTTCCGCACTACAGCGTTGCGGTGCCTGGAATGAAGAAACCATCACCGACGACTTAGATTTAACCATTCGCCTACACCTCGATCAGTGGGATATTGGCTTTCTCAATTTTCCGCCAGTAGAAGAAGAAGGAGTTACCAGTGCGATCGCACTCTGGCATCAACGGAACCGTTGGGCAGAAGGAGGGTACCAGCGCTATTTAGATTACTGGCGTTTAATTGTAAGTAACCGCCTAGGTTTGCGGAAAACTCTAGATTTATTTACCTACTTGATCATCCAGTACTTTTTGCCCACTGCTGCTGTACCAGACTGTTTGATGGCTATTGCCCGTAACCGTCTACCTATTTTTAGCCCCATTACTGGCCTAACTGTCACCCTATCAGTGATTGGCATGTTTGTCGGGCTGCGCCGCACCAATCAAAATCGAAGATTACGTGTTTCTAACCTATTGGTTAGTTTCTTGCAGACCTTGAGGGGAAATCTTTATCTATTGCACTGGATGCTGGTGATGGCTGCTACTACCGCTCGGATGTCTGTGCGTCCTAAACGCTTGAAATGGGTCAAAACAGTCCATAGAGGTGGGAATGAAGAATGAAGAATGAAGAATGAAGAATTATTAATTTCTAAAATGGTGAATTCCCAATTCCGAATTCCGAATTCCCAATTCTTAATTCTCAATTCTTAATTCTTACTTCCCAATTCCGAATTCCCAATTCCCAATTCCCAATTCCCAATTCTTAATTCTCAATTCTTAATTCTTAATTCTCAATTCTCAATTAATTCCTGATAAAAATTCAACAGCTGTTTAGCTAGCGCCTTATTGGTATACTGCTCCATTGCCCGTGCATAACCCAAATCTCCTAATTTCTCAGCCAACTCTGGTTGCTTGATTAGCTGCTGTAAACAATGTCGTAACTCCGACTCATTCTTTTCAGGAAACACCAACCCAGCATCCCCAATCACATAGGGAATTTCTCCAGAATCGGAACCAATTACTGGTACTTTAGATGCCATAGCCTCAATCAGCACATGACCAAACTGTTCCTTCCAACCTACACTAGTTAAGGTTTTAAACTTATAATTAGTCTCTGATGGTAGCACCAGAGTATTCATCACATTAATATAACGAGGTACCTCGTCATGGGGAACACTCTCAATCCAAAT
>NZ_JAAHIE010000360.1:0-7790 GCF_010671945.1 Moorena sp. SIO4E2 | reverse complement strand
TGTGCGACCCGTGGCGAATTTAATTCGCCACGGGTCGCACCTTTAGATGCATAGCTGACTAACCATAAAGGCTCCACTCTCCTTAGGTTTCGTCTCCAGGGATGAATTTCCCCTCAAGTATTTAAGGGAGTTGAGTCCTGATCAATAAAACTCCTGACAAAGCGTAACATTAACCGACATCTTGCCTTAGACTTAAAGAGTAGCTCTTTGGAGAACGATGTCAGTCAACTATGTTCCACCAAGAGTCGCTGCTCAAAGACTTGGAGTTTCAACTCGAACTCTCGAAAGATGGCTCGAAGCAGGGACAATCAAAGGGATCAAGACGCCGGGAGGTCAAAGAAGATACGACTTGGATTCAGTTGTCTCTATTCGACCAGCCAAACCAAAAACAGACATCATCTTATATGCCAGAGTTTCAAGCCGCTCTCAAAAGAGTGACCTTGAACAACAAGTACGCTTTCTTAAGTCTCGTTACCCCGGTTGTGAAGTCATCTTTGACATCGGGTCAGGACTCAACTTCAAAAGAAAAGGACTACAATCCTTACTGGACAGAGTTCTCAGCAACACTTGCGAGCTTATTGTCGTTGCCCACAAAGATCGGCTTTGCCGCTTTGGGTTCGATCTTATCTCATGGCTGTGCGGCAAATTTGAGACAAAGATACTGGTTCTCGACGAAACGCACCTCAGCCCAGAACAGGAAATGGTCGAAGATCTCCTGGCAATCGTCCACGTCTTTAGTTGCCGACTCTATGGACTCAGGAAATACAAAAAACGAATCCTTGATGACAGCGAGTTACCGAGTTTATCCAGTAAAGGAACTTGAGAAGATCTGGAAGAAGTGGGTTGCAGCCTCTCGAAAGGTATACAACATATCGATTGATTATCTAAACAGAGAGCAAGGCTATGTTAAGACTACCAAGAAGGGAGGGAAGCACGGATTTAGGACTTTTTTAAAAAGTTCTGGATTAATTCCTCAATGGTGCATTGATCTAGGTATATCAAAACTTTTAGACAATGCGTCAATGGAAGCTTACACCGCCTGGAAGGAGACGAAAAAAGAGCCACAGTACATTGGTATTGGTAAAAAAAGAAAACTTAACCCTGACAGGGGAAGAAAACTAGCCAGGTTTAGGAGTATTCGCGATCAAACCGCTACTCTAAAGTTCGATCCTACAGCCTATAAAAATGGCCACTGGATGGTTTCGTCTACAAAACATCTACCATTACCAGAATTCAAGGGACACAACTATTGTGTACTGACTAAGGGATCTACTGAATTGACCTTCAACAAAGGTAGGTGGTTTGCTCACTTCCCTGTGCCTCTAAGGACTGAACCAACAATAACCGAGAAAATTATTGCCTTAGATCCGGGCGTCCGCACTTTCGTAACAGGATTTGATGGTTCGGATTTTTTAGAGTTCGGAAATGGTGATTTTAGCAAGTACGCCCACGCTTTGTAGTCATCTCGACCAAATAAAGTCAAAGCTTGACAAACTCAAAGGGAGGAAATTCAAGAGGCTACGTTACAAGCTTAGGAAAGCCATGGAACGCCAACGGACTAGAATAAAAAACCTGCGTTCTGAGATTCATAAACAAGTAGCGTCTTATCTAGCCAGAAACTACGACATTATTGTTATGCCTACTTTTGAGACTTCTCAGATGGTAGCTAAAAAGAGAAGGAAGTTAAGGAGTAAAACTGCTCGCGCGATGATGAGTTGGGCATTCTACCAATTCTCGCAGACTTTAGGGCATTTGTGTAACCGGTACGGTTCCAAGCTCGTGAGAATAACTGAGGAATACACCTCAAAGACCTGCACAAAATGCGGACACATCCATAGGAAACTTGGAGGATCCAAGAATTTTAAATGTCCCAAATGTGGGTATGAAATCCATAGAGATTTCAATGGAGCCGTGGGGATTTTCCTCAAGGCGATGTGGGATACCACCAAAACCTATCATGTCGGTGATGTTGTACTAGATGTCTTAAATGTCTAAGATGTCGCGGTTAAAAGTATCAGTAAGCCAGTCTTCCCCAAAGCTTCCAAATACTCAGATAGTGTTAGACCTGCCCTGTCTGCCATCTCTTTTAGGCCGTCCCAGGCAGCATCTGTAGTTCTAACGGTATGTGATTTTTTCGCTTCTCCGTGTATTGGAGGGCGTCCAGTTCTTTTTCCCATGTTCAAGACATCAGCATTCCTAAAAGCTATAATTAATATAGCATGGATAAATAGGTCGAAACAATGCAGTTCGGGTACAGGTACAAACTCAAGCCAAGCCGACAACAAAAAGCCACAATGAATAGGTGGTTGGATATGTTGCGATCGCAGTATAATTACTTACTTAGAGATAGAATTGAATCTTTTGATCAAGCTAAAGCTCCTAGGTTAGGCAATTACTGTGATCTAAAAAGTAAGAGTGAAGTGTGCCCGTTGACCTGTTCGGTTAGCAAATCTCACTCTGTTGGTTACCCATGGAAGAGTAATAAAAAGAACCCTAGAAGAACTGCTTACGAAGCTCAAAGTTCAAATTTGCCAATCCTTAAAAAGGAGAGACCTTGGTACAAGACTATTAACTCAACTGTTTTGCAACAGGCGCTAAGACAGTTGGATGTGGCTTTTTCTAAGTTCTTCAAAGGCGAATCTGGATATCCTAAGCCTAAGAGAAGATCTAGATTCAGAAGTTTTAAATATTCCCCTGGGCAGGTCAAGGTAGATGGGAATCGGATTTACTTGCCAGGTATCGGATGGATGGGTTTCTTTAATTCTCGTCCAATTCCCGAAGGGTTTAATGTTAAATCTGTCACTGTTCGGCGTAAAGCTCGTGGATGGTTCGTAAGTCTTCAGATTGAAGACAATTCAATTCCAGTCCCTCCATTAAAAGCCAGGGATGAGATTAATCCTGAGCGAGTTAAAGGTTGTGACTTGGGGATTAAAAAGCTAATCAGCATTTCCACTGGGAAAATGATAGCTAACCCGGCACGGACAAAGTCTTTTAAGCGTAGAGAAAGGCGTCTGAAGCTAAGACAAAGAGCTGCCAGCAGAAAAAAGAAAGGGTCTAAGAATAGAAGCAGGTCCTACTCCAAGGTGGCATCTCTCCATGAACGCATTACTAATAATCGTAATGCCTACCATTGGGAGACTGCCAATAAGTTAGTAGATGGTGCAGACGCTCTAATCTTTGAAGATTTAAACATCAGAGCGATGAAGTCTCGTTGCAAGCCTAAACCCAATGAAAATGGTGGGTACGATTCGGCAAAGCCGACGCTACGCGAACGCAATGGACAATCCGCAAAAAGAGGCTTAAATCGTTCAATATCTAATGCAGCTTGGGGAGAATTGGTCAATAAGATTGAGGCCGTGGCTGCAAAGTCAGGTATTCCAGTAATCAAAATAAATCCCAAGCATACGTCTCAAAGGTGTCCAAAATGTCACCACACGAGTAAAGAGAACAGAAAAAAAGAAAAATTCCTTTGCACTAACTGTGGTCATTACAACGACGCAGATGTAAATGGTGCAGTAAATATAAAAATTCGGGGTCTCAAAAAACTGGGAATTGACCCCACAAGACGCGCGCCTTAGAACAAGGCAGCCTTATTACAACAACCTAGAACCTTTTACCCATAACCCTTTAACTATAAAGGCTGCCTTGTTCTTACGGTAACTTCAAACTCAGCTACCTCCGGTGCGGGGGAAAGTTACGCCCATGGAGTTAACAGTGACTTAGTTGCTGTGCCTGGGAATCCCCATCCCTGAGGCGGGTGGGGAGGTTCAATGGATAATTAGTGCTACCTTACCTGTCATAGAACCGGCTTCGATAGCGTTGTGAGCAGCAGCAGCTTCTTTGAGGGGAAACCGTTGGCTGAGGTGAATTTTCAGTTTACCTTGATCAATCCAATTAGCACACTGCTGGAGAATCTCGGTTTGGTGCTGTTGAGCTGTAGTGAGCCCTTTCAAGGCTGGGGTGAGCATGAGTTCTAGACTGATGCGCAAATTATGCGATCGCGCTGTCTTCAAATTACCTTCGGCTGGGTCTGGTTGGAGGATAGTCACAATATCGCCATATACCCGCACTGCTTCACAGGTGTCATAAAAGGTTTTACCAAAAATTTTGGGTTTAAAGCCCCGTCCTTATAGGACGGCTTTCTTTTTAAGTTAAAACTTGACAGTTTTATCACTGCTTGTTATTATAAAATTATAAACAAAAAAAAATAGATAAATACTATCTAATGATAAGTAGACAACGTAAAAAATATGTATCAGATACATATTGCGTAATTTGGTCTAACGACTTAAACGTCTATGAAAAAAAATTAGATAAAAAAAGTATCTATCTATATAAAAAAAGGTACGGTGGGGCACACCGAAACCTAAATCTTTGATTTAAACGCTTAGGTCGAATTGCCCTCTACTTTTTCTGGTTCCGACCTGCTATACGCAAGACAGCTCGTTGAAGTAAGAATCCCCGTCCTTAAAGGACGGGGAGTGTCAAAAAGCTAGTTTGTTTGTAAAGGATAGGATAGTCAGCACCTAACTGACGCACTAATCTAGCTTTTTCTTGAGAACCGACAGTAGTACAAACCTCAGCACCTTTGAGCTTAGCTAGCTGAATAGCAACGTGACCAACACCACCAGCACCTGCCTGAATCAGCACCTTTTGTCCTGCTTGCAACCGTCCTCGGTCATACAATGATTCCCAGGCAGTGATCAGTACTAGAGGAGCAGCAGCGGCTTCAGGGAAGGAGAGGGATTTAGGCTTGTGGGCAACTAAGGACTGATCAACAACAGCTAGTTCGGCATAGTTACCCGTACCAGATAATCCTAATCCCCCAGCACAGAAATATACCTCATCACCGACCTGGAATTTATCGACACCAGCACCAACAGCTTCTACCACACCAGCACCATCGCAGCCTAGGATAGCTGGCATTTGGTCACGGTAAAAGGTACCTCTACGCCGCAGTTTGGTGTCAATGGGATTAACACCAGCAGCGTGAAGACGCACCAGGATTTCTGTGTCGTTTTTAATTGTGGGGTCTGGTACATCCTGAAGTTGCAGCACTTCAGGTGTACCAGCAGCGGTCATTAAAATGGCTTTCATTGGTCATTTGTTAATTGTTAATTGTTAATTGTCAATGGTTAATGGTCAATGGTCAATGATCAATTTTCAATTAACTTTGCACAAATAACTTTGAACAAAATCGCCATTTGATGATTTGCCTTGATGATGTCCGATACTTTTTAGCTACCAGAATCTACCAAAGGTAAACTCTAGCTCGCCAATGCAAGATGCTCTCGCATCCAGGGGGTATCTCCCAAAGCCCTCAGGAATATCCCGCGAGCGCCATAAAAATGTCAAAAAAGTTCGTTCCACCGGGATTACAGCGCAACTATTAAACCCTTGGTTTTCGGCTTTAATTTAAGTTACATAATAATCCCTGTCGGTGTTACCCTAATTTAATTCTAACAAATAATAAGAGTTTTTGGTAGACTCTGCAACATTTTCTCTAGCTGTTTACTAACCCTTTTAGATCCATGCCTAATCATGCTGTACATAGTTGTGCTGTCGTTTGACTATAGCGACAGGGATGGCTGAAGAGTGCTTTAGGCTGGGATTGGTGTTCTGCTCGAAAGACATTGGCATCGAGATTAGCCAGGATTTGTTTACCAGAAAGGCTTCGCTCTAGGTAGGGCAATGCGGGTTTGATATAAGGATAGACAACATTCCAGTAAAAGTTTGGGTAGTTCCGGCGTAAATCACCGGGATTACGATAGCCTAAAATCTGATTTTTCCCGATTTCTTCAAACTCGTAGAACAAGGCACTAATTTTTTGTAAGTAGCGGGGATCAGCCAGCTGACCAATCAAATCTGCTGCTCTGACTAAACCAGGATAGTTAACCGTGTCTTGATGATCCTGATCAGCAGGTACTGGGAAACGGGTTAATTCAATATTGTGCTTAATCTGCTCAGTATCAATCAGCAGGTGATTACCAAAGTGTTCATCAATAAACTGCTTACCCCGGTCTACATGGTAGGGAGTAAGGCTGGCATCAGTTGCACCTGTAGGGAGAGTAATCATGAAATTGTCTATTCCTGTGGCATACAATCCTTGGTCTGGTTGGTCTTGACGACAGATGCCTTTGATATAGCCAATGTCATGGCACAACAAAGAGATAATCACGTGCAACCAGTCTTCACAGGAGACGCTCCCTTCGCAGATGTGCTTACCCCACAAGATTTCCTGTCCAACTAGGGTGACTAGGAAGGTGTGTTCAATGTTGTGATAGAGAGCGTCACTATTAGCAATATTTTCCAGAGCCATGTGGGTAGCCCAAGTAATCAGCTCACAGTAGTCTGATTTAAGGCTGCCGTAAGTGCTGTGGAAACCTGTCTGTAGGTTTTTAACACAGGTATCAATGATTATCTCGGTAGGATTAAACATGATCGTAGACATATAGGGAACAGCGGATCTGGGAACAGATAATAGCGATGCAGCAAGAGAACAGGTGAGCTAGTGAGCCCAAAGGCGGATCCCACATGAGCAACTGACGTGGTTTACCCCATTCGCGACTGCATCAAGACGGGAAAAGGGAATAGGAAAAAAATCCTGTGTACCTCATAAGTATGGAAAACGCTATAGCTAAATCGATGGTAGATGGGTCTTGCATTTTTGATCTCCTAATTTCATAAAATTCTCTTTGAACCTCATATATTCATCAAACCCCACTTGCATATTGACTTACCGCCTGAGATGATCTGACTTATGACTGACTTGTGACTAACTTTTAGTGTGTCAATGGTATATCAGCAACTCCTCATTTAGATTTCAGCTGATCCCGACGGTCAAATCTGGGGGATTTCAGGTTAGGGGTTAGGGGTTAGGGGTTAGTTAATTGGTCTGGCATTGCTTAATTATGCAATGATTTTAAGAATTTTTTGGAATGAGCATCAGGCGTGGAACGGGCATCTTGCCCGTTTCATTTCCCAGGCAGGATGCCCACCCCACTCATATTAATTCGAAGATTCAGCAATGCCATTGGTCTGACTAACTACTAACGACGTTTTGTTTGGCAGCTTTCAATCCCTATATCTAGATAAACGCTAGATCAAAGTTCTCACCATTCGCCCTGAGGCACTTAGCTTTGTTAGGTCCGGCACAAGGGGCGAGGTATTAACCTTATGTTTGTCAAGTTTTCACCCACTTCGGATCAGGTATCTACCAAGCTGATAGCTGATAGCTAAAAGCTGATCGCTTTATCAACACAACCCATCAAGCTCCCAATTTTGGGCAATACAAGTGCAACAGGGAGTGATATGATATGACCAGTACTCAGTGCCATCAGACGCAGGGTTTTAGCTTGAGGGAAAAGGCAAGAGATTACTGAGACATCTATAACCTCGTATAGGTTTGATTGCCATTAATCAAACTATAGCCTGTGTTTAAGACATCAGGGTAATTTGTGGAAAAAGGCTCACAAGCCACGTCTAATCCATAATTTGTGTGAAAATCTTCACAAACTCATGGCTAGCTCAGCTTTTCGATAAGCTAGTTAGGATGGGTTTAAAATTAGCAGAAATACTATCTTTTTTTGGTGCATCTTGATAACCACCTAAACGCTATGTCTAGGGGAAAAAACCGATTATTCAAAATCTCTATCGGCAAGACTGAGATGTTCTTAGAAAAATTGAATCAACTAGATTTGACTGTAGCATTTGATCAGCTAACACCTCGTAAACGAGAGGTCTTGAAGAAAATGTTAGCGGGCCAAAGCGATCAAGCGATCGCTTTGGCA
>NZ_JAAHIE010000036.1:17698-30838 GCF_010671945.1 Moorena sp. SIO4E2 | reverse complement strand
CCAGCATTTAAGGCCGTAGGCCACGCTACGCGAACGGCTTTGTTTATCAGTACATATATTATAGCAATTTTATAATACCCTGTGCAAAATTCATCCCACACCTAATGCTACGCATTAGGTGTGGGATGAATTTTGCCGGACAGCTAAATTAATTTATTGCTGAGACTGGCTTTGGAGCCGTTGCTCAACCCTTGAACTTAACTGTTGAAGGTTGACCGTCAACGGTCAACCGTCAACCTTCAACCGTCAACAAAATTTCAAGCCAACTCGATATCTATTTGCTATTTTTGATTTTCAATCAGCACGGTACTGCTGATTTTTTCAATACGCTTGGGATCACCAATGATCAATGGTTTATGGGTTTGATTGCTACTCTTTTGGGTAAGGGCACCCCACTCGACAGACAGGCGTTGCAGTAGCTGATCCTGTTTTGCCCGAAATTCTAGGATATCGTTGCCACCATTAATGATGGCAAACCACACTAAACCGCGATCGCGTGTTGGGAGAAAACCAGCTAGAGCACTAACTTCTCTGAGAGTTCCGGTTTTAATCACAGCCCCTGGGGGAATGTTACGGTCGAGCATGGTCCCCTTAGTATCCCGTCCAGCTAGGGGGAAGACATCCCTAAGATTAAGCTGGTAAGGCTGTAAAAAGCGCTCAATAGCCATGAGCATAGCACAAGCAGCACGGGGGGAAATTCGATTCTCCATACCTAAACCAGAGCCATTAATCAACTGAATTTCGCTACCGGGTACACCAGCTGACCTAGCCGCCAACCGAGCGGTTGTCTGAGCACCGCCAATGGCTTGAGACAACATCTGAGATACGTCGTTGTTACTGTAGATGTTCATCTCTCTAAGAATATCTACCAGGGGCAAAGACTTGTGGAGTAACAGATATTCTTGCTTCGGAATGGGAGTATCAGATACGACTACATTACCAGCAATTTCTAATTGGGGTTTCTCGGTTCCTTTGGGCATGGCTTGATATTGGCGGAGAATCTGCCAAGACCAGCTGCTGGATTTTAAAGCTTGCAAGAGATGCCCACCAGCAATTTCTGGGTTGTCTTTATCATTCATAGTGAAATTGCCAATGATGACTAAATTCCCAGTGACCCGGCGGATTCCCAGTTGATTTAGACTATTACCCAATGCGATCGCTTCTTCCCACACAAAAAACGGGTCGCTACCACCAGTAATTACCAAATCTCCCTGCAATACCCCATCTTTAACTATTCCGGTGGCACTGACTCTAGTTTCAAATTGATGAGCTGGTCCCCATTGCTGTAATGCCGCTAGACTAGTGGCAATTTTCGTGATTGAAGCTGCGGGTATTGGAACATTTCCCCGGTGGGTCGCCAGTCTAGTCAGTCCCGATTGAATCCATACTCCTTGCTTAACTGCTGAACCTTGAACACGCCATTTTTCTATGAATTCAGCCACAATCGCTTCAGCAGACGGGTCTGGTTCAGCTGGCAAGCTAAACAAGGAGGTATCCCGCCAAGCCATCAGTTGAGCTTGATCAAGGTTGATCGGTTGCAGAATTCTCCAAAGTTTCACAGATATAACGACAAACGCACCGGCCAGCATCCCAGCAGCAAGTTGTTTTAGCATTCACTACACCACATTTGTTTCTTGAGGCTGCTCTATTTTAGATACTGAATGCTGCTACTGTTAAGTCCTAATCAATGATTCTCAGGAAGTTTCCGGTTTGTCGTAGGGTTTATCTGGTATAATTGTCTTAACAGCCACAGAAGCTTGAGATTTGGGAGTCTGCTGATCAAGACGACCTAAGCAATAATCGAGCTAAGAGCAATTGTTGTATCAAACAACAGTTAAGTTGTTCTGTAGTAAATGCATTGGCTGTAAGCAAAAGCGCTTTTGGGATTTTCAGGCAAAGCCAACACAGATACCTCCTCGTCAATTGTTAATTGACGTGCTATACACGGATTCCGGCTATGGGGCGGAATTACCGGGTTAAATGTATCTGAACAGTTCTGTTGAGAACATGTCACCATGCAAGTCTTTCGGGTCCCAAATCTCAAGTTAAACAGATCACATTGTTTACTATTCCAGGTAATGGTTCTGGTAAGATGTGGAAGGTTTCTATAAACTTTGAGCAATGGCATCGACTGGCGCACGAATCGCAATAGACGCTATGGGCGGGGATTATGCCCCCCATGAAATAGTTGCTGGAGCTATTAGAGCACAAGCTGAGTTAGGGGTAGAGGTATTGTTGGTAGGGGATCCTGAGCAAATCAGATCCTCTATTGCCCAACACCACGGATCAAGTCAGATAGAAATTGTAGCTGCTGATGGTGTCGTTGCCATGGGTGAAGAACCCTTGGTGAGCTTGAAGCGTAAGCCCAACGCTTCTATTAACGTAGCCATGGACTTAGTCAAGGAAGGACGTGCTGACGCTGTAGTCTGTGCTGGGCACTCTGGGGCAGCCATGGCAGCGGCTCTATTGCGCTTAGGGCGTCTGCCAGGGATTGACCGTCCCGCAATTGGCGCAGTGTTTCCTACCATCATGGCTGGCAAGCCAGTGATTATAATGGACGTGGGGGCAATTGTGGATTGTCGCCCTAAATATCTAGAGCAGTTTGCCATCATGGGGTCAGTATATAGCAAGTATGTCTTGGGCATGGAAGAGCCTAAGGTGGGTCTGCTAAACATTGGTGAGGAAGAGTGTAAAGGCAATGATTTGGCCATCCGCACTCATCAACTGCTACGAAAGAATTCCAGAATAAACTTTATTGGCAATGCTGAGGGTAGAGATGTACTCTCAGGTCAGTTTGATGTAATTGTGTGCGATGGCTTTGTGGGCAATATACTGCTCAAGTTTGCCGAAGCAGTAGGGGAGGTGATGCTGCAAATTATCCGAGAAGAACTGCCTCAAGGGATACAAGGTCAGCTAGGTACAGCGTTGTTAAAACCCAACTTGAAGCGGATTAAGCAGCGTATGGATCATGCCGAACATGGCGGTGCTCTACTCTTGGGGGTGGCAGGAATTTGTATTATTAGTCACGGTAGCTCCCAAGCCCCATCGATTTTTAACGCCATTCGGTTGGCTCAAGAAGCCATTGATCACCGAGTACTAGAGCGGATTAAAGCTAATCACTTCAAAAAGTCTAAGAAATCAGTGGCTACTAATTCCAGCAGTGAGGAGTAAGGCATGATCGACTGATCAGCATTTCAAGGCTACCATTAGCGCAACTGTTTTTTTGTTGACGGTTGACCGTTGGCGGTTGAAAGTTTATGGTTAACCGTTAACCTTAAGAGTGTCAAGCATGGGGACTAAACTTTGACTAGCTGATCAAGTCTCGTGTTAGAATTCCTTAGCGGAATTGCCCACCGTATTAGGGTGGCGATCGATAACGGTAATTACAAGAGGGTTCCGTGATAATGGCAGATTGTTAGCTTGAGCGTCCCACAAGCCTCACAACATAGTTGTTTAAGGCTTGTGTGCTATAGTTGAGTGTGGCATTGATGGCAAGATTGACCAATCACCAGTCTTTCCGCCTTCTCCCTAAGCAGCGAACTTGGGAAGAGAAAAACATGGGATGCAACTGATGGAGAATAGCCTTGAATCAACTAGGAACAGGCATTGCTATTACCGGAAGCGGTTCCGCAGCGTCAGAGGTTACCCTCGATAACCATCAACTAAGCCAAATGGTTGATACATCGGATGAGTGGATTACCACCCGTACCGGAATTCGGCAAAGGCATCTGGTGCATGCACAAGGGAGTCTAAGTGAGATGGCTACTGGGGCAGCAAGGAATGCGATCGCTATGGCTGGAATTGCTCCTGATGACCTAGATATGATTATCCTAGCCACCTCAACCCCGGATGATCTGTTTGGCAGTGCTAATCAAGTTCAGGCACTCCTGGGAGCATCAAAAGCAGTTGCCTTTGATATAACCGCAGCCTGCTCAGGGTTCGTCTTTGGACTGGCTACAGCGTCCCAATTTATCCGCACTGGCGTTTACCAAAATGTCTTACTAATTGGTGCCGATATTCTCTCAAGGTGGGTGGATTGGTCAGACCGAAGTACTTGTGTACTATTTGGAGATGGTGCTGGGGCTGTAGTTTTGCAGGGAAATCAATCCGATCGCTTACTGGGATTTGCACTGTGTAGTGATGGTACCCAAAATAGCTGTCTTCAGTTAGCCTATAAATCACAACAGCAGGAAATTGTCAAGGGTTTGACTGTTGGTAAAGGGACTTATCAGCCCATTACCATGAGTGGCAAAGAGGTTTATCGCTTTGCAGTGCAAAAGGTACCAGAAGTGATTGAAAAAGCATTATTCCGAGCCGATCTCAGCACTGAACAGGTGGATTGGCTGGTCTTGCATCAAGCTAATCAGCGGATTCTGGATGCAGTTGCCCAACGTCTGAAGATTCCTAAGCACAAGGTTCTAAGTAATCTCGCTCAATATGGTAATACGTCAGCGGCTTCTATACCTATAGTGTTGGATGAAGCAGTGCGGCTTGAGAAAATTAAATCAGGAGATATTATAGCTACCTCCGGCTTTGGTGCAGGATTGACTTGGGGAGCAGCGGTTTTTAAGTGGGGAAGGTAATTGAATTACTCCAGCACCATCCTGCTGACCAAGTTAATCATTCTTGACGGTTAACAATCAACAGTCAACCGCCAACGACTAACTTTTCACTGATTACTGATAACTTAAACTATAGAGTGAGGCTTTTCCAAACCATGAGCCTCCATCAGCTCCTGATTAGCCATCACCTGTTGAGGAGGACCGTCAGCAATAATTTGCCCTTCGTCAAGTAGCAAAACGCGATCGCATACTTCTAAAATCAGTTCTAGGTCATGGGAGGAAATCAGTATTGTCTCCTGGGACCCTTTCAAAAAGCTAATCAAGCGACGCCGGGAACGAAGGTCAAGATTCGCACTGGGTTCATCGTAAAGCACTAGGGATGGACCCATGGCTAAAACCCCTGCGATCGCTACCATACACTTCTGACCCCCAGACAGGTTGTGGGGAACTCGAGCCGCTAAGTGTTCCACACCCGTCAGGGATAGGGCTTCTTGAACTCGCTGTTCAACCTCAACCGTTGGTAACCCCATATTCTCTGGTCCAAAGGCTACGTCATCCCAGACCGAAGGGGAAAATAACTGGTCATCGGGATTCTGAAACACCAGACCAATTTCTGGGCGAAACTCACCCGCTACCACAGGTTTGCCAAATAACAGCATCACTCTTGCCCTAGTTGGTTTTAAAATGCCACAGATGGTCAGAAATAGGGTAGTTTTACCAGCACCATTCGGACCAATTAAACCCACCCGTTCTCCTGGCTTAATGGTGAGATTGATATTGCGTAAACTATCCGGTTGGTCTGGGTAAGAAAAATACAGACTATCAATGGCAAGGGCGTAGTGTAAGGAAGTAGGTGACTGATAGGGTTCAATGTAATCTTCTCGGTAAAAAAATTCTTGTTGTTGCTGGGTCACGGTAAAAGTCTGAAGGATGAAGTCTGTTCGCGTAGCGTGGCCGAAAGGCCAAGAATGAAGTCGTTTCGCCTGATAGCGTTCGGTGTAGGCTAGGATAAATTCAGCAGCCATATTAATTACGGCTAATCACTTATAGTCGGGGTGAGGGAATTGTGTTAAGTGTTAATTTAATTATTAATTTTATTTAATTTAAATTAACAAAACCCCAACCCAAACCCTAAACTTATAAGTCGTTAACCGGAATCAATATTACCTTGATTTGATTACCATTAATTAGTTATCATTGATTAGTCTTAATTCCCTTCGATCATGCTTCTGTTAACAGAATTTCGGCGATCACAAATCCTACTGAAATCAAGCTAGTCAGTCCCAAAGCAATGTAGTGGTGGAAACTAGCAGTGTTTGTACTAGACCCCATACGCTTTCCCCTAGGAAGGGGTAATGAAAAGCTCTGTGTTCTAGTCTCTCTTGTCACACCAGAACTTTCAGAAACCATAAATTGAGAGGTGTTACTATACCCTCGTAAAATCATCGCTTTATAGACTTGCTGGGATTGCTGGTAACTGCGCACCAAAAGTGTTCCGGTTAGGGAAGCTAAAAGTCTCAGGTTACGGTAAGTACGGGCGAAGGATTCCAGTAGCGAAGCAACTGGGTGACCTCCAAATTCCTGCCATGAAAGCTTTGGTCCTTTGGCACGAAAACCTCGCAGCTGCATTGCCCGCTTCATTTTAGCTAGGTCGTTACTAAATTGCTCAATATAGCGGTAAGACAACAGAGTCATATCCGCTAGCAGTGATGGCAGACCAAGCGATCGCATAGCTTTGATGTTGGTCAAAAAGGGTGCGGTGCCAAATAAAATCACACTAATGGTGAGAATACATAGGAAACGGGTGGCAATCAGCACTAGGGTTAGCAGTCCTTCCTGTCGCAGAGCGATTGGACCAAGGTGGATGATCACGGTAGTGCCTACTGTGAAGGGGAGTAGCAGTGTAATCCCTAACAGAAAAAATCCCGGATAGCGCAACCGATTCAACAGAAAGGACAGTGGCAGGCGAGAGACTCGATAAAAAATTAGGGTCAGAGCCACCATCGGTGGTAGCACTATCAAATGCTGTACAAAGGAAAACGCGAAAATTAGGGTTAATAGGGCAATTAGCTTAGCACGAGGTTCCCAACTGTGGATGGGGGAGTCCAAGTGAGCGTAGGCATCAAGTCCATGTTTCATTTAGTCATTTATGATTGTTATTGGTGATTGCTAATTGGGTCTAATCAACATAGGAGCCATAGATTCTATCGCTCCACTTCACCCTTGATACTTCATACTTGATACTTCATACTTGATACTTCACCCTTCATCCTTCATATTTTCTCCATGACCTATGACTCAGTTAGGATCAATCCCTAAGCTAATCAGAATTTAAATTCACTCATACAGTGTATTGGGGGAAAAACGTCAATACCTCTTCCCATGCCCCCATGCCCCCATATTCCCATCAGCTCAGATCGGCACATGAGATTCGCCCAAATTAGATTAGTCCACAAGTGATCACGAGGATATGAGCAAGCACTATATCATCAAAGTGCTGTGCTTTTGTCTTAAACACGTTTAGCCTTTCTTTTTTAACTATACACAAATAAATATGAAATCAAAATCTATCCCTTTTGCCTCTAGCATGCATGCATGCATGCCTTGTCAACACCCACGGTTTATGAGACTTATGCAAGAGGTGTAATAATTAAATTATATATAGTGTAATTAGAGCCTCCAATATTCAGTTAGTTATATAGTTTTTTATAAGTTACAAAAGTTTATCAAAATAGTTACAAAAGTTTATATAAAACTGTAGAAAAATTAGGTTTTTGGATTGATTAACCAAGTGAGAGGTGTTCCGGATTAAATCATCTCGCATAAATACAACGCCTTATAGTCAATCTAAAATTCCAAATCAGGATTATAGAATGCTAACCACCAAAGATGTAAGCAGCAACGATCTCGATAAGTCCTTAAACTTTTACGTAACTGATCAACACAACCCTTTAATAGGTGACTCCAAAATCTCTAGGACTATTATCTTTATTGACTCAGGGGTTGATGATTATCAGAGTTTAGTTAATGGTACGGTACCGGAAAGTGACGTAATTGTCCTGGAATCTACACAGGATGGCGTGGCACAAATTACCAAGGCTCTGCAAGGACGCACTGATATTTCTGCTATTCACATCGTTTCTCACGGTTCACCGGGGTGTTTGTATTTAGGGAATAGCCAACTTAGTCTAGATACTTTAAACCATTACCTCCCTCAATTAAAAACTTGGTCAACGACTGATTCAGCCACTCCTATTCTCCTCTACGGCTGCAATGTTGCTGGTGGAGATGCTGGTACAGAATTTTTGGAACGACTACACCAAATAACTGGTACTGACATTGCGGCTTCTGCGAACCGCACGGGTAATGCTGCCTTGGGTGGTGATTGGAATCTAGAATGTTGTACGGGTCAGATTGGTGTAGATTCAGCATTTTTGCCAGAATTGATGCAGGTATATCAAGGAGTTTTTGCTGTGTCCTTTAGCAACGCTAACAACTTTCCAGTAGGAACTAGTCCTGCTGCTATTGCCACCGGAGACTTTGATGGTGATGGTGATTTGGATTTGGTAACAGCTAACTCAGACTCTGATAACGTCTCGGTGCTGTTAAATAATGGCGCAGGAAGCTATAGCTTAAGTGGGAACTTTGCCGTAGGAAATTTGCCCGTTGACATTGCTGTGGGAGACTTCAACAAAGATGGTAACCTGGATTTGGTGACCGCAGACTTTGGTACTCCTTTTACATCCTCTACGGATAACACGGTCTCAGTCTTGCTAGGAAATGGCAATGGCACCTTTGGTTCTGCCACCCAAGTCAACGAAGGGGATATTCCTCTATCCGTGGCCGTGGGGGACTTCAACCGCGATCAAAATTTGGATATAGCCGTAGGAAGATTTTCCTCACCAGGTATAGTCTCGGTGTTGTTCGGAAATGGGACGGGGAGCTTTCCATTTACTAACGACGTTACAACCGGGGTTAGTGGATTTTCTACCTCTGTGGGGGACTTCAACAACGATGGTAACCTGGATATAGTGACAGGAAGTGGCAGTAACGAAGTCTCGCTGCTGTTAGGGAACGGGACAACAACCTTTCAGCCTAGTATATCGATTCCAACAGGTGTGTCTTTTGCTGCTCCTGATGCTGTGGGAGACTTCAACAAAGATGGCAATCTGGACTTAGTGATAGGAAGTGGTTCTGGTGCTGAGAACGAAATCGCAGTGTTGTTGGGGAATGGAAATGGTAGCTTTGGTTCTCCCATGCCATTTACAACGGGTGGAGGTTCTGAAGTCGCCGTGGGGGATTTCAATAGTGATGGCAACTTGGACATTGCTGCAGCAAGTGATGATCAAGTCTCACTGCTATTAGGGAATGGTGCAGGAGGCTTTACCCCTTCTGGTCAGTTTGATGTGGGCAGTAATCCCTCTTCCATCACCGTAGGGGATTTCAACGGCGATGGTAAACCAGACATTGCGACGGCCAACTCTGGCTCCAACAACGTCTCAGTATTGCTCAACACTACCTCCTCTTCCATGTTTGCTCTAGGTTCAACAACTCAAGTAGGGGACTTTCGAAACGATACTGACTACTTAGTCGCTGATGTAAATGGGGATGGTGAATCTGATCTCGTTGAACTTTGGAATAATAACAATAAGTTTTTTGCTGCCACTTGGATTAGTAATGGTAGCGGAGGATTTAACCTCGGCAATAATACAGCAGTAGGGGACTTTCGAAACGATACTGACTACTTAGTCGCTGATGTAAATGGGGATGGTGAATCTGATCTCGTTGAACTTTGGAATAATAACAATAAGTTCTTTGCGGCGACTTGGATTAGTAATGGTAGCGGAGGATTTAACCTCGGCAGTAATACAGAAGTAGGGGACTTTCGAAACGATACTGACTACTTAGTCGCTGATGTAAATGGGGATGGTGACTCTGATCTCGTTGAACTTTGGAATAATAACAATAAGTTTTTTGCGGCGACTTGGATTAGTAATGGTAGCGGTGGATTTAGCCTGGGCAGTAATACAGAAGTAGGGGACTTTCGAAACGATACTGACTACTTAGTCGCTGATGTAAATGGGGATGGTGACTCTGATCTAATCGAGGTTTGGAATAATAACAATAATTTCTTTGCTGCCACTTGGATTAGTAATGGTAGCGGTGGATTTAGCCTGGGCAGTAATACACAAGTAGGAGACTTTCGAGATGATACTGATTACTTAGTCGCTGACGTAAATGGGGATGGTGACTCTGATCTAATCGAGGTTTGGAATAATAACAATAATTTCTTTGCTGCCACTTGGATTAGTAATGGTAGCGGTGGATTTAGCCTGGGCAGTAATACACAAGTAGGAGAATTTCGAGATGATACTGATTACTTAGTCGCTGACGTAAATGGGGATGGTGACTCTGATCTAATCGAGGTTTGGAATGATAACAATAATTTCTTTGCTGCCACTTGGATTAGTAATGGTAGCGGAGGATTTAGCCTGGGCAGTAATACACAAGTAGGGGACTTTCGAAATGATACTGATTACTTAGTTACCGATTTAAATGGTGATAATAAGTCTGATATAGTTGAACTTTGGAATAATAACAATAATTTCTTTGCTACTAGTTGGTTAAACATTGCTTAAACACTGTTTAAACACTAACCTAGTTCGGTAGTGTCTATGGAGAAGTAGCTGAATTAATCAAATAATCCTCTGATAGATACCAGAGGATTATTTGATACCTAATTAGGTATTTAGTGGGTAAAACACCTCTTCAGCAGCGTCTCCCAGCATAGCATAAATTTCTTCGGCTGATACTTAAGTTAACAGATAATTTTCCTCTAGTTCAGCCGAATATAGAGCTGAGATTTTCATCCTAACCATTGATAATAGTTATCGATGGTTTACTGGATTGAAATTATCATAGTTATGCTATTGATGAGGCTGCTAATCTTGATGCTGAGCACTCTTTAACAACAACCTTAACTTCACCATTTGGAGCGACAGTTGTTGTTACTGTTCTTCCGCCGATAATCCCGTTGATATTCTGCTCATCAAGTTCAGTCATTAAGCTTTCAGAAACAGGTGAAATAGCGAGGTCAGAGATTGTAATGTTAGCCATTCGCAAATTTTATATTCAGTCAAGTTGTCTTGTTTAGGATTAGAGGTTTTATTGCCTCATTCCATGACTATCATCTCGAATTTATTCCAGGATTTCAAGGGGTTAATCAATTAAAAAAGTGACAAAAATAATTCAGTTATATCTTGGTTGATTGTAATATATATACTAGGTTATTTAGAGGTTTTATTGCCTTATACCATGACTATAATCTGGGATTTATTCCAGGATTTCAAGGGGGTAATCAAGGAAAAAAGTGACAAAAGGAATTCAGTTGTGTCTTGGTCAATTTTAAAAATACCCCTACTAGTGGGTCAAGTCAGGACAACTATTACGTAAACTTGACGAAATCTCTAGGTTTTTATAACTAAAATTAAATTAGTTATACTTTTTTTGCTTCTGCGTTGCTCCCTTGAAAGCTAGACCTGAGCAAACGTCATAAAACAATTCCACCCAAGATTTATCTTGGGTGGAATCAGAATCAGTACTAGAGTTAAAAGGATAGGGCTGAAGGGGTGACAAGGGATTTGAAAAGTAGGCAGGACCGGTGCGATCGCATTCTTATTCCCTACACCTTGCCCCATTACTATTGTTCTGACTCCTCATCCCCCCACTCCCCCCACTTCCTCCATTACTCTCACTTCTCCCTAAAAGTACTTAATCCCTAGTGCCTGATTATCTTCATCCAAAAATTAAATCAAACTTTACACAAACACTATAAAATTCGACCAAAATCTAAAATTCGATAAAAATCATCCAAAAAATTGACAAAATCATCCAAAAATTGCCCAAAATCATCCAAAAAGTCCACAATACTAAGTAAATTTGACTATTAAAACCAACATAAAAGCCAACATCCACCCTCGATCATCAAAACAATGAGTTAAAGACTTTTTAGTTACAGATATGTCAGGACATCAGTCGAAACCTGATCTTGAGGGTGCATGTACTAGTACAGGTAAATATTTAACAGCGTTTCAGCGCAAACTGCTACAAAAAAGTCTACGATCCGACTTACCTTAATGGCGGTGGGGTTAGGGCTGCTGATATTTAGCCTGTTTCGAGTGGCAATGATGGGGTTGCGGCAATATCTACTAGACCATACGGCTAATAAAGTAGATGCAGCACTGATTGTAGGATTTATTCGCCATACACTGCGGTTGCCTCTCTCGTTTTTCGAGTCCCGCTATGTTGGTGACATCATATCACGGGTTCAGGAAAACCGCAAGATTGAGCAGTTCCTTACCGGTGAGGCGCTATCAATTCTGCTGGATTTACTAACGGTATTTATCTATGTAGGATTGATGGTTTGGTACAGCTGGAAAATGGCATTATTGGCCTTAGTGATTGTGCCGCCATTCTTATTGCTAGCGTTGATTGCGAGTAAGCATTCAGCCGTCAGCTATCAGCTATCAGCTATCAGCGAGTAGGCGCTTTAATTGCACTGGGTCGGATCAGTAAAACGAGCAGGGATGTCAACCAGCCATACTCGTTCGTAAGCTTGTTTACTATCTCCCCTTGATTAGTTAATTAGCTGACGGCTGACGGCTGATAGCTGAATGCTTACGATTGCGACTCCGTTTTTACGTAGGATTTCCCGGGAAATATTTCAATCGATGGCTAAGGAAAATAGTTATCTAATTGAAGCGCTTTCCGGTGTAAGTACCGTTAAATCCACAGCAGTAGAACAAACAGTACGTTGGCATTGGGAGGAGTTATTAAATAAGGAAATTAAGACAAGTTTTGATGGGCAAGTTATCAGCAATCGGCTGCAAATTTTCAGTAATGCTATTGAAGCCGTAGTAACCACAAGCCTGCTGTGGTATGGAGCGTGGTTAGTGATTCAGAATCAGTTAACCATTGGACAATTAGTGGCCTTCAATATGCTGCTAGGAAATATTATTACTCCCTTCCAGCGGTTAACCGTGTTATGGAATCAATTCCAGGAAGTAGTAATTGCTATGGAACGGATTAATGATGTGTTGGATGCCGAACCAGAGGAGGATTTACTGAATCAAGCCCGTCAATCGTTACCATCAATTCAGGGTCACATTGCCTTTGATAACGTTACCTTTCGCTATCACCCAGAGAGTGATTTAAATGTACTGGAAAATCTTTCCTTTGAAGTGAAACCAGGACAAATGGTAGCCCTAGTGGGACGCAGTGGTTCAGGGAAAACGACGATTTCTAAATTAGTGTTGGGATTGTATCCACCCACAGATGGGAAAGTATTGATTGATGGCCTTGATATTACCAGTCTGTCCTTAGGGTCTTTGCGATCGCAAGTGGGAGTAGTAGACCAAGATACGTTTTTGTTTGGTGGAACCATTCGGGAAAATATTAGCTTAGGTCATCCTGCCGCTAGTTTAGAAGAGATTATAGAAGCAGCACGATTAGCAGGTGCTGATGAGTTTATTAAAAATTTACCTATGGGGTATGAAACCCAGATAGGAGAAGGGGGAGG